>DASTJX010000311.1:0-11855 GCA_035716265.1 Nitrospira sp. | reverse complement strand
CGCCGTTGCGGCCGGTGGGGACACGCTAGGGTCACGCAACAAACATTTTTGCACTCATACCAGAGTGAAGGAGCGACCGATGGCACTGATTCAACCGATGCGACAGGGGCAATTGCTGAAGCCCGTGCGAGGCAAGCGGCTCCTCTTGGTCGATCCTTACCCGCGCAATAGCCGATACCATTTGACGGCCTCCGAGCGACGAGCCGTTTGGTTTCCCAAGCTGAGCCTGCCGACCATTGCAGCCTACACCCCAGACTCCTGGGATGTGGATCTGGTCGATGAAGCCGTTCAAGACATCGATTTCGACGATCCCTGCGACATGGTCGGCCTCTCCATCATGACCTGCTATGCGCCTCGTGCCTATGAGATTGCCAAGGAATTCCGGAAACGGGGGAAAACCGTCGTCATGGGCGGGGTCCACCCCACGTATTGTCCTGACGAAGCCCTGCAGCATGCGGACGCCATTGTCTGCGGTGAGGCCGAGGACTTGTGGCCTCGCCTTGTTGCCGATTATGAAGCGGGGATGATGCAGCGCATCTACAAAATGACGAACTTCCCTTCTCTTGAGCACTATAAGGCCCCGCGTGTCGAATTGTTGAGTCCGGATTCCTATATGACCAGACAGTGCAGCTTTACGACGAGAGGCTGCCATTTCGACTGTGAGTTTTGCAGCGTGTCGCCGTTTAACGGCAAGACGACGAGGCGCCGGCCGGTCCACGAGGTCATCACGGAACTACAGAATGTGCAGCGTTGGATCCGCAGTGAATTGGTTGAACGGATCCGCGACGAACCGCTCTGGAATGCGTTTGTCGCGGCCCTGAAAATCCGGGTAGGGCTTGACGATGGAAGCATCGTCGCGTTCGTCGACGACCTGCACAACAGTAACCGGGCGTACTGCCGGGAACTCTGGACCGCCCTGAAGCCGCTCAAAATCAAATGGGGATGCCAATCCACCCTGTTCTTGGCGGACGACGAAGAGATGGTCAAGCTGGCTGCGGAAAGCGGTTGTGTCTCTGTGTTTGTTGGAATGGAATCGCTCGACGAAGACTGTCTTGATGAGACGAATAAACCGTTCAATCGGGTGCAGAAGTTTTCCCAGGAAATTCAGATGTTTCATAAATACGGCATCATGGTGAATCCCGGTATCGTGTTTGGGTTTGACAATGACGACGAGGCGGTATTTGAACGAGCCGTCGATTTCCTGAAGAAAAACCAGGTGGAGCTCGCCTACTTTAATGTGCTGACTCCGTTGCCGGGCACGGCACTGTTCGATCGGTATAACAATGCCGGTCGCATTTTCGACCGTGATTGGTCAAAGTACGACGGCAAACATGTCGTGTTTCAGCCCAGCCGGATGACTCCCGAGCAACTTCAAGAGGGCTTCTACTGGGCGAACCACCAATTCTATTCACTGTCGAATATATGGTATCGGCTGTCCGGGACGAAACAGCGGTTCATCGCACGATGGGAAATGAACCGGGAGTTCCGCAAGCTCGTGAAACGCAGCTGTCCCAAAGGGAGATTGTCTCCGCTTGCCTCCGTGCTCAAGAATCTTCAGGCCAAGCTGCCGGTGCTGGATACTGATCATCTGATCCCCAGCGCCTTGCATGCGCTCAAGCAGCGGTTCGACCCCAAGGCGCCGTCCACTCAACAGTTGACGCTGAACATCAAAGTCAAACGGCACGACAAGTTTGCGGCCCTGTTTATGGATCTCGAGGGCGCAATCGACCGGCTGAACGTCCATGAACTCATCAATAGAATCAGAGAAGCGGCCGAAAAAGCTAAAATGGACATCATCGTCAACTTCGAGCATTTGAAGCTCGCGGCGCCGGATGCGCTCAAGGCGCTCGCTGATTCCGAAGCGATCAAAGCCGCTGTGCCGAACGTGAAAGTTCGCTATCGTAAGTTTAAAGACGCCTTCGAAAATTCGATGCAAGAGCTGTCACTATCGGGCATCGAAATGTTGTCCGAGGATATGCAGGATGCATAATTTTGAATATCGTCAGGGCGAGCTGTATTGTGAGCAGGTCCCGGTCAGCCACATTGCCAAGGAAGTCGGCACGCCCTGTTACATCTATAGCCACGCGACATTGACCCGGCATATCCGGGCGTATGACAGTGCGTTCAAGAGCATCCCCCACCTCATCGCATTTGCGATGAAGGCCAATTCCAATCTCGCCATTTTGCGCCTGATGGCGAAGGAGGGCAGCGGAGTCGACATCGTATCAGGCGGCGAACTGTTTCGCGCAATCAAAGCGGGCGTACCACCGTCAAAAATTGTCTTTGCCGGGGTCGGAAAAAGTGCGGAGGAAATTCGGGATGCCCTCAAGGCCGATATCCTGATGTTCAACATCGAATCCTCGGCCGAGATGCACGCGATCAATGACGTCGCCGCGTCCATCGGCAAAAGGGCCCGCGTGGCATTGCGAATCAACCCGGACATCGACCCCAACACACATCCCTACATTTCCACCGGCCTCAAGAAAAGTAAGTTCGGCATCGCGGCCGATCGTGCCTTGGAGGAATTTCAAATCGCCTCCTCCCTCCGGCACATTGAGGTGGTGGGCGTCCATGCGCATATTGGATCGCAGCTGACGGAAGTCACCCCGTTTGTGGAATCCCTGAAGAAGGTCATTTCGCTCGTCGAAGCGCTCAAGGGTACCGGGATCAACATCCGGTACCTCAACATCGGCGGCGGTTTGGGGATCACCTATTCGGATGAAAAGCCGCCCTTGCCGCACGAGTTGGCTGATGCCGTGTCGCCGCTCGTCAGGGACCTGGATCTGACCCTGGTCATGGAGCCAGGCCGCGTCATCGTCGGCAACGCGGGAATTCTAGTGACGAAAGCCCTCTATGAAAAGATCGGAGAGGTCAAGCGCTTCATCATCGTCGACGCAGCCATGAACGATCTCATTCGTCCGAGTCTCTACAGCGCCTATCACGACATCCGTCCGGTATCCGAAGCGTTACTGCACCGGCCCAAGCATGCGGTCGATGTCGTCGGGCCCGTGTGTGAATCGGGTGACTTTCTCGCAAAAGACCGCATATTGCCGGAAGTCAAACCGGGCGATCTGCTGGCCGTCATGAGCGCAGGTGCCTACGGCTTTGTCATGGCTTCGAACTACAATTCACGGCCCCGGGTTCCTGAGGTCTTGGTCAAGGACGGTGAAGTGCATGTGATCCGCGCCCGTGAGAGTTATGACGACCTGGTTAAAGGGGAAAGCATTCCGGCGTTCCTAAGCTGACCGTGTGAGTTCCACCCTCGTCGAGGAGCAGATGTTTACAGGTTCACTCGTGGCGATTGTGACGCCCTTCCGCAAGGGTAAGGTTGACGAACAGGCATTCGGCGATCTCGTTGAGTGGCAGATCGCGAACGGCACGAACGGCATCGTGCCGTGCGGGACGACCGGCGAGTCGGCCACATTGACGCATGAGGAACATCACCGCGTCGTGAGGCTCACGGTCGAAGCCGTCAGGCGCCGTGTCCCAGTGATTGCAGGCAGCGGTTCCAACAGCACCGAGGAAGCGATTTCATTGACGCGCCACGCCAAGGAGGCTGGGGCTGATGGGGCACTGCTCATTACGCCCTATTACAACAAGCCGACCCAGGAAGGGTTGTACCGTCATTACAAGGCGGTGGCAGAGGCCGTTGATCTCCCCCAGGTTCTCTACAACATTCCCGGCCGGACCGGTGTCAATATGCTGCCTGCCACAGTCGCGCGCCTTGCAGCCATGCCCAATATTGTGGGTGTGAAGGAAGGGAGCGGGTCCGTGCAGCAGGCGTCCGAGATTGCCCAGACCTGCGGTGAGCGCATCACCGTACTCGCAGGGGACGATGCGTTGACGTTGCCTATGATGGCCGTCGGAGGCAAAGGGGTCATTACGGTCACCGCCAATATCGTGCCCAAGGACATGGCCCATCTCGTGGCAGCGTTCGCGGCCGGACGAGTGAGTGAGGCTCGCGAGATTCATTTCCGCTTATCGCCTCTTTTTGCGGCGCTATTCTACGAAACCAATCCAATCCCCGTGAAGGAAGCACTGGGGATGATGGGCAGGATTGATCCTGAACTGCGGTTACCCCTGTGCCCGATGGGAAACGACAACCGCAATCAGTTAGCCCGCGTCATGAAAGAAATGCAGCTGATCTAGTCGTTGCATAGCTCATAAACCACGTCTCATGATCAAAGTCATTGTTGCCGGAGCCGCCGGCCGAATGGGAAGCCGGTTAATCGCCCTGCTGAAGGATTCGACTGCCTTGGCGTTGGCCGGCGCGATTGAAAGCCACGGACATCATGCTCTTGGCGAAGATGCCGGAGAAGCGGCCGGTTCAGGAAAGACCGGCATGCTCATCACCGACGATCTCGCCGGTCTACTGGAAAAGGGGGAAGTCGTCATCGATTTTTCCGTCCCCGAGGCGACCCTCAGCCATCTTCGAGCCGTGGCTCACCACCGCCGTGCGATGGTCATCGGCACGACCGGTTTCAGTGCCGCCGAATTGGAAGAGTTGAGATCGTTGGCGCGCCAGGTGCCTTGCGTTTTCTCGCCCAACATGAGCGTCGGAGTCAATCTTCTCTATAAGGTGATTGGGGAAATGGCAAAAACCCTGGGAGATGATTACGACATTGAGGTCATTGAGGCGCACCATCGGCTCAAAAAGGATGCGCCGAGCGGGACGGCCTTGAAGATTGCGGAGGTGCTGGCTCGGGCGGTTAATCGAGACCTCAATCAGGTGGGCGTCTATGCACGCAAAGGGCTGACGGGAGAACGGAAGAAGCATGAGATCGGGATTCAGACGATACGCGCCGGCGACATCGTTGGAGATCATACGGTACTTTTCGGCGGAATGGGCGAGCGGATTGAAGTCACGCACCGGGCGAGCAACCGAGACACCTTCGCACGCGGGGCATTGCGTGCAGCCCGTTGGGTAGTGAAGCAGCCCCCGGGCCTGTACGACATGATGGATGTCCTGAATCTCAAATGACGATTCAGAAGGTGCGATGGAATATTACGCAGAAGAGGAAAGACTGACAGGGAGTTGCCACCCGCAACACGGCGGTGGCGGCCCATGCTCGTCAGACGGGATCGGAAGAAAATTTCATCGTGTCAATGTCTGGCCGTAAGAGGACGAGGTTCTTGATCCGCTGCCTTCCGACGACCACAGTTCAAGCAGGCAAATACCATGATCGCGAGCCCGGCATCCAAATCCACTGCCCGTTCCGGTAACATTGTTCCGCGACACTTGTCACATGTCTTCATACCGGTCACTCTAACACTGTGACCGAAGGGTGCCTATCCATCAGAAGTACTGGGGCGGTGGGGAAATTTAGGCCTGGTACGAGCTAGGCCATTCGAGCTATACGGTTCGAGGCCGACCGTTGGTGAAGGTTCACATCGGGCGTTGACAGCATCTCAACGCTCCCATAGGATTGTGGCAGCCGACCTGACCTCTACTATGTATAGAATCATCTTCATTCTTATCCTGCTGATTGTCTTGTACTTCCTGCTCCGAAGCGCCTTCCGGGAGTTTGGAACCCGACCACAAGAGCGTCTGCCAACATCGAAAGATCAGATGGTGCAGGATCCCGTCTGCCGTGTCTTTGTTCCCAGAGGGTCGGCGGTGACCGAAGTCATCGGCGGGCAGACCTACTGTTTTTGCAGTCAGGGTTGCGCGACGGCCTTTCAAAGGCAGATGACGGGATAGGGCTTTTGAGAAACAGGACAAGCGGGTCCTGTCGCCGCTCAGCCCGTCCGTCCCCGCATCCCGCCCGGTGTGCGGACCCCGCTGCGGGCGGACGGGCGCCACCCGCCTAGAACTAGATCTCAAGAGCGAGGAGTAGGAGAACAAGCGAGCTCGGAAGGAGCATTGATATCAGCAGCCGGAATAGCTGTAGTCGGACAGTTTTTCTTCTTTGTCGAACTTCAAGGTAATCTCGCACTGGTTCGGTGAGAAATTAAAAAGTGGCGGGCCGGACTTTCCGCCGGCGATCCGGAAGTAGGTCCATGTCTCGCCGCCGAAGAAGCGAGGCGCCTTGCCGCTCGGCTCTCCCCAATTCTTGACGAACCAGGATTTGTCTTTCCCCTGCAGCTCGGCTGGTTTCAAGGATTGTTCAAGATAGGGATTGTTTCCACCGCAGGCTGACAGGAACAGGCATCCGATCAGCGCCCACAGCCATCGTCGCGTCATGGAAGTCTCTCCTCGCAGTGATCCGGTTCGTTGCTTCTTTCTTCAAGACTGGCGCGCGGGGCGATTCTACCACGGGTCATGGGGGTGTCAAACAGGAATGGCCTTTGGGCAAAGCGCACGTCTCGGCGTGCGCCGGGTTGGGCGGGTGAGACTGGGCAAAACACGGCGTCTCGATGCCGGGGGGTGGGCGGGTGAGACCTTGGTCCGTTTGCATCACCACTCCATTCTTTTTACAATGAAACCTGACAGGTAAAAGTGCGCAGACATGAAAGGACATGCCTATGAAATTCTATCTTGATACGGCCAGTGTAAAAGAGATTCAGGAAGCGGCGAGCCTTGGATTGCTCGACGGGGTCACGACCAATCCGTCCCTGGTCGCAAAGGAAGGGCGGGTGTTTCGCGAAGTGCTTCTCGAAATCTGTAATATTGTGGACGGCCCGATCAGCGCGGAAGTTGTTAGCATCGAGGCCGACGCCATGGTCAAGGAAGGGCGCGAATTGGCCAAAATTCACAAGAATATCGTGGTCAAAGTGCCATTGATTGCCGAAGGGCTCAAGGCCACGAAACGCCTGGCTGCCGAAGGAATCAGGGTGAACGTCACCCTGTGCTTCTCTCCGACCCAAGCTCTGCTGGCAGCCAAGGCCGGCGCCTGGTGCGTCTCGCCGTTCATCGGCCGACTCGACGACATCAGCTCCAACGGCATGGAGCTGATCCGCCAGATCGTCACGATTTATAAAAACTATGATTACAAAACCTACATCCTGGTTGCGAGCGTACGGCATCCCCAGCACGTGGTCGAAGCTGCATTAGCGGGCGGGCATATTTGCACGATGCCATTTTCAATCTTCCAGCAGATGGTGAAGCATCCGCTGACTGATATCGGCTTGAAGAAGTTTCTCGCGGATTGGGACGCGCAGAGCAAGAAGTGAAGGGCCGTCAGTCGTGCTCCATTCTCACCCGCCCAACCCGCGCACGCCGAGACGGGCGCTTTACCCGTCTCACCCGCCCGACCCGGCGCACGCCGAGACGTGCGCTTTACCCATTCTCGATGGCGCGTCTGGCCAGCGTGAATACGGCGTGGAACATCGGTTTTGTCAGTTTGCCGGTGAAGGTATTCTGTTGACTAGGATGATAGGAGCCGACCAGCGTGACGTCCCACGGTAGGCGGTAGACGGTCCCATGACCGAACCTGGGAGGGGGCGTGGGAAGCATGCGTCCCTCCTCGCGGCAGGCTTTGAGATAGTGGTCAAAGGCGATTTTTCCGAGGACCACGACCACCCGCATTTTACGCAAGAGTCGTAACTCCTCTCTCACAAAGGGACGACACCGTTCAAACTCCTCCGGCATAGGCTTGTTGTCCGGCGGGGCGCAGCGAACGGTTGCCCCAATGTAACAATCCGACAGCGCAAGGCCGTCGTCTCTGTGCGTTGCGGTCGCCTGGCTGGCAAACCCGAAGTGATGAAGCGTCTCGTAAAGCCAGTCTCCGCTTCGATCACCGGTGAAGATTCGGCCTGTTCGGTTGCCACCATGGGCTGCCGGCGCCAGCCCCAACACATACAGGCGCGCCGCCGGATCGCCGAATCCCGGAACCGGTCGTCCCCAGTAGGTCCACTCTCGATACTGCCGTCGCTTTTCTTGGGCAACGGCTTGCCGATAGGTCACCAGACGCGGGCAGGCAGTGCAGGTGATGATGTGCTGATTGAGGACGGTAAGCGATCGCATGGCGCAGAAGTGTAGCACGTTAGTGAAAGCCGATCCTGCTTGCCGACTGTGTTGCTTGCTGCTAGCATGCGGACTGAAGAGATCAGGTCGAAACCCGGAGGATAAGTGCGTATGGTCGACCGGTGGTTGCGCAGTCTCCTGACCGTCATAGTGGTGTTGGCGTCCCTCTGCCCGATTTCCACAGAGGCGCAGTCCCAGGTGGATCCCTTGAAAGACATGCCGGCTCCGTCGGTATTGAACGGCGAATTGGAACGTGAGCTGGCACCTTCCGATCCGCTCGAGAGCGCCAACGAGCCGGAAGACCGCCTCGTGATTCTTCCGGAGATCAAGCGTGAAGGTGAACGATTTTATCTCAGTTCTTTCAAGCTGCCAGACAAGCTGACGTTCGCAGGACAGCCGGTCCCGCTCGACAATTGGCAGGTCCGGGAACGGATTGAATACGAATTCTACCAATTCCTGGAGGATCAGGGCGAAAGCATCATTCTCGCCAAACGCACCGGCCGCTGCTTTCCGCCGGCGGAGCGACAACTGGCAGAAGCCGGCTTGCCGGACGATCTCAAGTATATGCTGCTGGTCGAAAGCAAGTGCATCTCGGCCGCCTATTCCAAAGCGAAGGCGTCTGGCCCATGGCAGTTCATTCCCTCGACCGGCAGGCGGTATCGGCTCAAGAGTGATGCCGTGCGCGACGAGCGCCGGAATCTCGAAATGTCCACGGAAGCCGCCGTGAAGTACCTCAAGTACCTGAAGGATTTTCAGCAAAACGACTGGTTCATGGCGATGGCCTCGTACAACGCCGGCGAAGAGCGAATTCGAAAACTGCTCAAGGATCAGAAGATCACGGACTACTGGAAAATGCATGGACCGCGCGAGACGATGCGCTATGTTCCGCGCATCATCGCCGCAAAGGAGATCTATTCACAGCCGGAAAAGTACCTTGGATTGAGCAAAAAAGATCTCTACATTCCGCTCGAGACCGAAACAATCACGGTCAACGTGAAGGAAACCCAGCGGGCGTTGACGTCGATCGCGGAAGAATTCGGCACCTACTTTCTCGAACTGAAAATGCTCAATCCCGAATTCAAGAAAGACTTTCTGCCGCACGGGACTTACCAAATCAAGGTGCCGCGTCAAAGCTGCCCGACCCGCTGCTTTAAGCAGGAGAAGACCCCTTAACGTGCTGTTGAATGTTATCCTCGGCTTGATGGCCTCCCTGCACCCTCCGCTGCATACGCCTGCTCTCACCTGACGCCCCTTCAATGCAGCTTCCTGCTTCTCCCGTGCGTCAGCTCCTGATCCGGATGCTGACGGACGCGCTGGACGCTGTGAACGGCGGCAAAGCTCTACAACGGGCCATTCACAAACGGGACGACGTGCTGACGATCGGATCCCGTCACCACGACCTACGCAGTTATCGCCGCGTCGTGGTCGTGGGGGGAGGGAAAGCGGCAGCGACGATGGCGCGCGCCATCGAACCGATTCTTGGACGCCGGCTGGATGCTGGTGTGGTCATCACGAAATACGGCCACAGGGTGCGCACCAAGCGCATACGAGTGGTAGAGGCCGGCCATCCGATTCCCGATCGAGCCGGTCTCGCGGCAGCGCGAGGTATGCTGTCGCTCGCGGCCTCGCTGACACACGAAGATTTGCTTGTCGTGTTGTTGTCGGGAGGGGCATCGAGTTTGATGCCGGCGCCGGTCTCGACGGTGACGCTTGCGGATAAACAACGCATGACTAAATTGCTGCTCCGGTGCGGCGCCGGCATCCGCGACATCAACAGCGTCCGGAAGCACCTGTCGAATCTCAAGGGCGGTCGACTGGCGGCATCGACCAACGCTACCGTCCTCACGCTCATCCTATCGGATGTGATCGGTGATGATGTCAGTGCGATTGCCTCCGGTCCGACCGCTCCCGATCCGAGCACCTACCAAGACGCCATCGACTGTCTCCGGAAGTACCGTCTTTGGACCGCCGTTTCGCGGTCGATTCGGACACATTTGAGGCGTGGGATTGAAGGACGGCTGTCAGAGACGCCCAAACCAGGGGCCCGGCTGTTTCAAAGAGTGCACCATGAGATCATCGGCAACAATCAGACGGCGCTTGATTCGATGATATCGAGTGCCCGTTCAGTGGGAATGCGGACTGTCCTTCTCCCCCCGCTCATCGAGGAAGCCCGTGTGTCGGGAGCCTATGTGGGTTCGCTTGCACACAGCATTCTGAGGAAACACGAACCGATTCCGAGACCGTGCTGCCTGGTGGCAGGAGGCGAGACAACGGTGAAAGTTATGGGAGGTGGCAGAGGCGGCCGCGCGCAGGAATTTGCGATGGCGGCCGCGAAGGTGGTGGCCGGCCTTCCGGATGTGTATGTGGCCGGCGTGGGCACCGACGGCACCGATGGTCCGACGGATGTGGCCGGAGCTCTTGTCGATGGTCATACATGGCAACGCGCGAGGCGCTTAGGGATCGACCTCAACGCCGCACTGAGACAGAACGACACGTATCGCGCGTTGAAGCGGCTCGGGTCGCACATCATGACGGGTCCAACCGGCACCAATGTCAATGACCTTTACCTGCTTTTTGTCTTGTAGGTACTATCCGACTGATGTTTGCTCCACTCCTGCTGCCACTCGCCCAATGCCGTGACGCCTCGCTCGCCGGCGGCAAGGCCGCCGGTCTCGCACGCTTGCTCGAGACCGGACTCAAGGTGCCGCCGGGGTGCTGTCTGACGACAGCTGCCTATCGTGCCGCATTGGAAGCGGTCGGATTTTCTCCAGTTGAACGCTGGCAGCGGGCGATTCACCTCCAGGGTGACGACCGCCGACGGGAGCTCGAAAACTGCCGACAGATGATCCTGCGCGCAGACATGACCCACCTCGTGCATGACTTGCGTCAAACCCTTGGGGAGGGAGCCGGGTTTGGCCAGCGGTGGGCAGTACGTTCGTCGGCAACCAACGAAGATATGGTCCGAATGAGTTGTGCAGGTCTGTATCGAACGGAGCTCGGCCTGTCGTGGGATGAGGTCGGGCGCGGCATCGCAGCAGTCTGGGGCTCTGTCTGGCAGACGCGGGTGATCGAGTACATGATGAAGGATGGAACCGTCCAGGCGCCGCCGGTCATGGCGGTGATCATTCAAGCGATGCTGGATGCAGCGGTCGCAGGGGTCGCCTATTCAGTCGATCCAGTGACCGGGCGGAGCGGCCATGTGATCATCAACGCAATTCGCGGGTTGGGACCGCCCCTGGCCGACGGAATAGTCGCGCCGGATCAGTACACGGTTGAGACAGGTCCAGCTCAGCCGGCTCGATTAATCCGGTACACCTCCGGCCATCAGGTTGATCGGCTATCCCTCCGTAGCAGCGGTGTCACGACTGAGTCCGTTCCTGCCGACGAGCGCAACGTATCCGCTCTCTCGGAGCAGCAGGTGGCCGAGGTGGCTGCGCTGGTCAACCGTGTTGAGCAGGCGTTCGGAGGACCGGTCGACGTTGAATGGGCGTTTGATCACCAAGGACTGTGGGTCCTTCAATCTCGACCGGTCACGGCGGTCCGATCGATCGCTGATCTCACCAATGATGAGAGCGAGTGGTCAAGAGCGAACTTCAAGGAAACGCTGCCCGAGGTGCCCAGCCCGATGGGTCTTTCATTTCTTGAACACTTCATGGATGCCTACATCCTCTCGCACTATCGCCGGCTGGGTTGTCGAATCCCGCCCGATGTCTCTGCGGTCCGTACGCTGTCAGGCCGGCCCTATCTCAACGTGTCTCTGTTCCACGCCTTGATCGGTCAACTGGGTGGCAATCCCGCCCTGCTTGTGGAACAGATGGGAGGCGAACCACTGCAATCGACCGTGACGGTCCAACCATTGGACTGGCCGGCATTCCTCAAAGCCGCTTTTCTGATGTGGCAGGAGATGGGACGAGTCCTGCGATGGGGGCCCACGTGGTTCGCAGAGATG
>DASTJX010000310.1:0-9069 GCA_035716265.1 Nitrospira sp. | reverse complement strand
AGCACGCCGCGGCGAGGGCGCAGCGCCTTTCGGCCATCGGACAATTTGCCGCGACGGTCGCTCATAAGATCGGCACGCCGCTGACCGCTTTATCCGGGCACGTGCAACTGCTCATGGAAGATTTATCCCTCCCCTCAAAGGTCAGGGGACGACTACAGACGGTTGAAGCGCAAATCGAGCGGACGTCCCGGATCATCCAGGATCTGCTGCTCTATACGAGACGTGCTCCGCCGGTGCGGACGAAAATAGACATCAACGAATGCCTGCGGGAGTGTGCGAGTCTCTTTCGGACTGAATGCGAACGGCAGCACGTGGCGTGCATAACGGAACTGGCCCCTGAACTTCCGCCGGTGGAGGCTGATCGCCAACATATGCTGGAAGCCTTTAACCATCTCATTGAAAATGCGCTTCAAGCCATGCCTAACGGCGGATCGCTCTGTCTCCGGACGGCAAGCATCGAACCGGTCACCGTCGGCCGCGGCTTGCATCACACGTGCGGAGTGGCCATTGAAATCGCCGATACCGGTCACGGCATCAAGCCGGACCACTCGGCGCAAATCTTCCAACCGTTCTTCACGACAAAGCAGGCCGGTCGCGGAACGGGTCTTGGCCTGGCTATTGTGCAGGAAACGGTGCGAGCGCATGATGGCCGTATCACGGTCGAGAGCGAACCGGGCAAAGGTACGACGTTCATTATTCATCTACCGGCCGTTGATAAAGGAACATCTTGATGGATGACCCTGCCAACATTCTAGTCGTCGATGACGATGAGGAAACGGTAACCTTGCTTCGGGAGATTCTCTCGAAGGAAGGCTATAGTGTCGACACCGCCGCCGACGGGAAAATTGCCCTGGATAAGATTGGCAGCCGGCCGCCCGATCTCGTCATTTCGGACATCCATATGCCCGATCTTGATGGGATGAGCCTTCTGGCGGAGTTGCGCGTCCGGTATCCGGACGTCCCCGTCATTTTGATGACGGCTTACGGCTCCTTGAAAACCGCCGTCGACGGCCTTCGTTCCGGCGCGTTCGACTATTTAAGCAAGCCGTTTATCGTGGACGACATTCGCCTCGTGGTTCGCCGGGCCCTCGAGCATAAGAACCTCTCGCGCCAAAACCAGGCGCTGAAGGAACAGCTCAAACATCGCTACCGCTTCGACAATCTGGTCGGCAGCAGTCCGGGGATCGTGTCGGTGTATAAATCTATCGCACGCGTCGCCAATACGGAAAGCACCGTCCTGCTCCAAGGCGAAAGCGGGACGGGAAAGGAATTGATCGCCCGCGCGATCCATGCCAACAGCGCGCGAAGCGCAGGTCCTTTCGTTGCGGTCGACGGGGGCTCGCTTGCGGAAACACTGCTGGAATCCGAGCTATTCGGTCACGAGCGAGGTTCGTTTACGGGGGCCGTCGCGGCAAAAAAAGGCTTGCTTGAGAAGGCGCATTTGGGCACGTGTTTCCTGGACGAAGTGGCGGATCTCTCGCCCGTTCTGCAGGGCAAACTGCTGCGCGTGATCCAGGAACGGGAGATCCGGCGCGTCGGGAGCACCACCCCAATGACGATCGACGTCCGCATGGTCGCCGCTTCGAAGAAGGAACTGGAGCAACTGGTCAAGGCGGGAAGTTTCCGCGAAGATCTCTATTACCGCTTGAATGTCGTCACGATCAACATTCCGCCCCTGCGTGAACGGGCGGAAGATATTCCGCTGCTGACGCAGTACTTCATCCAGATGTACGGCGGGAAAAAATCTCCTCCGGTCACAGGCATTTCCCCGGAAGCGATGGGTCTTCTGACTCGATATTGGTGGCCTGGTAACATTCGCGAACTGGAACACGCCATCGAACGGGCCTTGGCCCTTACGCCTCATCCCGTCATCTTCCCTGAAGACCTGCCGCAATCGATCCAAAGCGCGACGGTACAAGCCGCTGCCCAAGCGCGCGGCTGGGTGACGCTGGCCGAATTGGAAAAGGACCACATCCTCCGAGTGCTGGAGGCCCACAACCAGGATTTAGGCCGCGCCGCAACGATTCTCGGTATCCATCGCAAGACTCTCCTCAGAAAGCTTCGCTATTTCGGCTTCCCTTGTTAGACGGACACCTTGTCCAAGCCCGGACACGGCGTCCAGGCCCGTCGCATCTGCTCTTGTTGAACACACAAGAATAATTGCGATTTGATTTCCGACATGCCCTGAATTCGGTCCGGACCTTGCTACCCCTAATTGATCCAGGAATACGCCGACAAGGAGGTTTGCCATGGATGGGTACGGCAAGCGGGTGCTCGTCGTTGAGGATGACGACAATGTTCGGATGCTCATCTGCGTGATTCTGACCGAGACCGGCTACAATGTTTACGAAGCATGCGACGGTTTCGAAGCCATCGATGCCCTGAGGAAGCGACGTTACGACGTCCTGCTCACCGATTATCATATGCCTAAGATGGACGGCTTGGAGCTCTTGGACCTGACTCGGGCAATGTGGCCAGGTTTGCCGGTAATCCTCGCGACGAGCGACGTGTTCGTGACCGAACAGACGAACAGTTTGCTCGAACCGGCCTACGCCATCCTCGAAAAGCCTTTTGCGCGGGCCGAGCTATTAACGTGTATCCGTTCGGCTATTGATGGGCGACCCCAACCGACGCTTCAGACGTCGCCTTCACGCTCAACAGCAGGACCAGGCCTGTGCATGAAGGAGTCCTGACGCGGCGTCGCGAACTCGCTTCGACTGCCATGTCCGCGTCAACCGCGGGGTGAAATGGACCTAACCAAGAAATCGTGTCTTCGATGGGCCGGGTTGATTCTCTCCCTCGGCGCCATGCTGACCGTGCCCGTGCCGACGCCGGCGTGTTGTATTGACCGACCATTGACGCCATCGGCGGTGCAGGCTGATCCGCAACCCATTCCACCCGCCCCTATCCCGCGTCCGCCGGGTGTCCCCATTCCGCCGACGCCCAATCCTCCTCCGACACCGGAACCCATACCCCCGGCGCCGATTCGGTGAGCACGATGGCGTCACATTCCTTTGACGATCTTGCCGGTTTCGGCGTCGACCCTCAGACGCCGTGACTTGTTCATGGTGTCAATGATTTCCACATCGTAGAATACGCGATTGCCTGACTGACCAAGCTCAACCCCGACGGCGCGTCCTGGACCGTTCGTTTCAGCGATTTCCGCTGCCTGAGAGAGCGTCACGACCGCATGACGCAGCCAGTAATTCTTTCCCTGCTCGGTCTCCGCACACGCACTCAGTAGAAGGGCTAGAAGGCCAGCGATGACGATCGAGAGCACGCGCATGTTCCGCCTTTCTGCACACATCACACTCCCGTGGCCGGCAACGTGTACCGCTCTTCAATCGCGCTGGCCACGCGCTGCCGGCTGTCGTGTGCGGATAGATCCGGCATGTCCTCCACATCGTGGACAACTTGAGCCAACGACGGATCCTTGATGGCCGTCTCCATCCAGTGGGAATAGTCTCCGTTCCGCAAGTGATGCAGCCAGGTCGCATCATCCACGCCGTCTGCGAGCTGCCTAAACACGATCAGGTTCTGAGCGCGGAGATTCAGTTTCCCCTCCGGGCCGCGAAAGTAAAAACTGCGTTCAGGAGGGAGTTCTCCTTCGGCATACTTCCGCCGATGCCGTCGGCGTTCCGTGCGAGAGACGGTCATCATGAAGGCTTCCGGAGTGTGACCTCCTCCTACTCGCCACAACAATGCTTCTCCCGCCCCCAACGTTGAACTCAAGCCGGGAGGCACGCTCAGTCCCTTGTGGTTCGCCACCGCCTGTAGCGTGCTCATAGGCTGCTCTCCGACTGCCACCGCAATATCCACCGTATCGAGCACATGAGGAGATAATTGATCGGGATGCACGGTGACGTACAGCATGCCCTTCAGATCGCGCATGGATGCAACGGTCGCGCGCCATTTCGTCGGCAACAAGTGATGAGTTTCGTCAACCAGGACGCGATGGGGTCTTCCCGTTCGATTTCTCCATTCCTGAAGCTGTGGCAGCAGTTCACAAAAGAAGGCAGGACGGTCTTTGAGCGGCACGCCGACCAGGTTGACAATAACCTGCGTCGATGGATTTTCCATGGCCGTGAGGACCTCGGCAACGGTGGGGCCGCGCTGAGCATTTCCAAACATGATCATTTTTTCGATCGATTGGTAGTCCCCTTCCGGATCAATGACGCAAGTCTGATAGCCCTTGTCGATGAGTTGCTCAAGAATTCCATGCGCCAGCGTGGATTTACCGCTTCCCGAGGTTCCGGCTATCAAGATATTTTCTTCCACCGGAGACATCGTTAAGGTGAGGCCCTCGCGCGATGATCCGAGTGTAACGCTGTGGCGGGTCAAGTGCTTGGACTGAGCGGCCATATCATCGGCGACCAAGGCGAGCATGGCTTCAGCGGTTCCGGCCCCATTAGGCCCCGTGGTGACCCAATCCGCTGCCTCTCGCAATGTAGCAACCGAGCTGTTGACGGCGACTGCCATTTCGCTTGCTTGAAACAGCGCATGGTCGTTCTCACTGTCGCCGATTCCGACGACGTTGTGCGGAGAAAGCTTCAATTCGTCCAGGGCCGCCTTGAGTCCGCTCGCCTTGTTGATCCCCGGGGGCAGAACCATCACGGATTCCCGGTTGAAAATGACCTGGTGTTCCAGGCCGAGATCCCGTATCGCTTCCATCACGGCGACCTCATGAGGCCTGACCGTCGCGATGATTGAGTCCCCGATGTCGAGCGGCTCGACGCCTTTCTCCCTCAGCGCATCAGCCAACACCTTCGAAGCCTGGGACCCCAGCACCCGCTGCTCTCGCGTCGAGGGACGATAGAGCACGGCACCGTTTTCCGCGACGATTCTGGTGCACAACTCGGCTTGTGGGAAGAGAGGGAGCAACTCACGCAGCATCCGTCCAGTCACGAGGATGCACTTCCTGCCCGATGCGATGAGCTGCTCCAGCGCACCTACCGTCGCAGAGTGGACCAAGCCGTCGCTGGCAAGCGTCCCGTCGTAATCAACTGCTACTGCTGCAAATCGCATGGCGCTACCCGGTCAGCGTGAAGTAGGAACACCTCCTCAGCCGATCCAATCAACTGTCGCAATGTGGGGGGAAAAGTGGCCGGCATCGAGCCTCGCCGACACCGGCCAGAGAATGCTGAACGGTCTCGATCAAGCGGCCAGTGGCCGTGTCAGCTTTAGGTCGTCCTGGATGTCGTCGGCGCCTGCATCCCAAGCCAACTCAATGGCCAGCGCTCTGTCGCGGTTGCTTGCAACTGACCCGCGCAGCGTCGCCACACCATCCAGTACGAAGACGGTCACGTCCCGCAAGGCCGGACGATGGCTGAACCATTCCATGAGCGTTTGAGTCAGACTCTCATCGCGATCAACTTCTCGTGCGATGTACCAGTCCTCAACTAATTGCATCATGAGTGACTCCTCCTTAAACCTGAAATCGACGTTGCCCCATCAAAACATACGCTAGAGATGAAGGGCATTAGTAAAATCTCTAGCTAAAGGACGGTGCAAGCCCCAGTGGTTTCACCCCGTACTTCCCCTAGCGGGATCTAATGGAATCCTCGTCGGATTGTTGTTGGGCAGAACGATGCTCCTGTCTTTCTCTGCTGGATTCACGAGCAGCACGGTCCCCCCCGACCGCGATCGTGCCAGCAATGTTCTGTTCGCCGATGGGATCATCTGAGGCGGCCCTCACGACATATTTCACCTCACCCGAATCGCGGAAACACACGCTTGCCGTGTCATTGGGGCCCAACTTAGCGGAATACTCGTTGCGTTTTGTTCCAAATCCCATCGGCCCGCCAAAATTGCGCTGGCAAGCCAGGTTCTCTGTCACGGGATTCAGAAAAATCACCCGTACTGCCCCCTGACGCTTATTGATCCAACGAACCTCATCGCCTGAATTGACCGCTACCGATGTCGGCTCAACGACATCACGGATAACGACATCTTTCACTTCGCCGGTGCGGGTCAACGTCGGCATGCCTTCGCCCCCGATCGTTTGACATCCGGCCAGCATGAGCAGTGCGGAACCAACAATCATCTGTCCTGCTTTCATTTTCTTTCCTCCTTTATGCAATGTGTAAAGGTTCGACATTGTCTTACGCGTCTTACGTGACCTAATTTGAAGGACTGCAAGAGACAGGCCGAGAAGAGCCTATACGTCCTCATGGCGCAGGCGCATTTGCACAGCGGCTTTTTCTATCCGCGAACAATTTGAGACAGATTACACCGTCATCGGACAAAGCACTCCGAGCGGCTTTGCCGTCTTTGGCGCACCTTGCCGCCGTCGGTTGACTTGCTGAGCTAGATAATTTCTGGTGGGTTCAAGTAGGAGTGGAACCGGCACGCCACGATCGATCCGAGTGCTCGGATCGATCGTGGATGATCTGGGCCTTGGTGACTAGATGCCCTTACTTCTTCTTTCCCTTTTGCGCTTCATTTTCAAACTGAGGCGCTGGAGTCGGAGGTGCCGCACGGTGACTTCCTACCTGTTCCTCACCGAGGGTTGCAGCGCCAGACAAGGAGCCAGGGTCGCCGCTGGGCCGCTCATGCCCGCCGCCGCTGCCCGCCGCTCCTCCTTTCGGTTCATTCCTCTTCTGCTCGATCTCTTCCATAAACAATGCTAGGTCGGGGGACATATCCTTGGCATCCTGCGAACTGACGTTCGGAAGCAACTCTTCCTTCGTCGCATTCAGCGTGAGCTTATCGCCCTTCTGCTGAAACTTGTGGAATTGAATCGGCCGCGCTGTTTGGCCATCGGCAGCTTGGAGCATCACGTACTCGATGTCCTGGGTTTTTTCATCCTTGAGAACCTTGGTGATCTTGCCCAGCTTTTCGCCTTTGGCGTTGCTGACCTCCTGGTTCAACCATTTGCTGTCCGTTACTTCCTTGAGTTTCCCTTGACGCACCGGCGTCGTGGCATATTCATCCGGAACACCATGTTGGCCGCCCGTGAGATCTGTACTTTTGTCATGTGGGATCTTTTCCGGTGATGGCATACTGCCACCCCCCATGGTCGAGGATCCGGTCGGCTCTGCCGAGACCGGTCCATTGCCTACGAGGAAACACATGAACAAAGCCATCATCAATACGGTCATTGTGGTCTTCATGAAAGCCCTCCTGTTATAAGAGAAATGCCGTTGAACCCATTCACTTGCCACTTCGTTCACCCATTCTGTCAGCCCTGAGCTCTGCCCTTCCCTGCGGGTCCCCTGTTCCCCGCCAGGCATTGGCTCACTGTTCAAACGTTCATGCGTGTTGCTGGCACTTTGCATAATTCACCTACTTGGTTGCGCGCTTCCGTCCGTGATGCCGGGCTGTGCCTAGATGAGTTACAGCGCCGGATGAGTACCACGTGGCATTGTCAGCGGGGATTTTGGATCGTGGGTCACCCTGATCCCACGCTCGTTTGGCGCGTGTCCACCGGTACTGTGTAAGTCGTCACGATAAATTCGGGTTTCATTTTCCCCCCTCTTTGGTGACCCGGCTCCGGAAACCACGGTCACGGGAAAGGTGAGAATGACGGTTAACCCGATTACGACACCGGCTTTACGATTGATCCTCATCCCGTTCGGAAACGCTGGCCTAGATGATAGAGTGAACGCCCATCGCAAGTGACTCGTGCAAGTCGTAGGCCGAAGCGGAAGGACGGGGGTTTCCCTAGCGTTATGCATCTCTGGCGGGTGAAACTCTCAGACAACTTGTCTAGCGCCGGACAGAAGGTCCAACTATTCCTGGCTCCTCTTCTAAGCGAATGATTTCGGTCAGTCATCAGTAGGCACTTGGCTTGCACATCTTCTCGGCCATGAATCCGACCTGGAACAAGGGGTTGGCCGATCGAGTTCAACACACACGGCTTCGATTTACGCCAGGGGGAACATGCGCTCCTCAGCTCGATCGCCTTCGCCGGAAACGAATGACGCGAAGACCTACGTGACCTCTGGACCCCCGAGGGGAGCCGATTCCGACATTCCCATTGGATGGACCTACAATCCCTCGAGCTGGTTCGAGCGCCTATGGCTGGTCGCTGTGGCTCTCGTCGGATTCGCCGTTTCGGGTTACCTTGCCCTCTACCAGCTCGGATACTTCTCTGAGGTGTGGGAACCATTTTTTGGAACCGGCAGTGCCGACGTCTTGCACTCCGCTCTGTCGAGAGTGCTCCCGATCCCGGATGCCGCACTGGGGGCAGCGGCCTATGTGGCCGATGGAATCACCGGCGTGATCGGCGCACGCGACCGCTGGCGCAGCATGCCATGGATGGTGATTCTCTTCGGACTAGCAGTCGGACCGCTCGGTCTGGTGAGCATCCTGTTGGTGATCGCGCAACCGGTCGTGTTGCACGCTTGGTGCACGCTCTGTCTCGTCTCGGCACTGATTTCGCTGATCATGATAGGCCCGGCTATGGATGAAGTTTTAGCGAGTCTTCAATTCCTTCGACGCTCCCACGAGAGGAACCTTCCGCTCTGGAAAGTGTTTTGGCACGGTGCACAGGAGATGTATGACATTCCGAACTCCAGTGCCCCCCAAATTCAACGGGACCACACGTACAGCCGTTCAGTCGCGGGCACGTCTGGTTCAGTCGCGGCCACCTCTGTCAGGTCCGAAGGACATGGAGTCTGGACCCAGCTCCTCGTTGCCGCTGTAGGCATAGGCATCATGGCATTACCCGACGTCATGAGTTATCAAGGCCCCGAGCGGCTCAACGATCAGATTGTAGGGCCGCTCATCGTCAGCGCCGCGATGATCGCCGCTGCAGAGACCACTCGAGCTGTCCGATGGGTGAATGTCGTACTTGGCTGCTGGCTCGTGATCGCTCCCGTCATTCTGCAGTACGAGCCTTTACACATCGGCGTGCGCAGCAGCGTACTCGGGATTGTGGTCGCCGGATTGTCCTGGCTCTCCGGACGCCGGACCCAAGAACTGGGAGGAGGCTGGAAGCGCCTTTGGACGAGTAAATCGGCACAGCTCCGACTTCGCCCTGATACGCCGTCTTAACGAACATCGGCCCACGACGAACCGGATAAGCAGGAGCTTCGATGCTGACACTCACCGCGGGGCTATTGTTAC
>DASTJX010000309.1:0-5129 GCA_035716265.1 Nitrospira sp. | reverse complement strand
TTAGGCGCACCTCGAGCGCGGGGCACATTTTTCAATCCAAATTTCTTTGCTGCTTATGAAGCGGCCGTGTTCCTCCTTTCACTTGGAGTCCTGCTCTTTTCGAAACGCGAAACGCTCTCGGGGTTCTGGAGAAGCTGGCTGTGCGGAGCCGCGGCGGTGTCATTGGCCGCATTCGTCGTGGCGCAGTCACGGGGAGCGGCCTTTGCACTGATCGGAGCGGTATCGTTCCTCACCTTCTGCCGGTATGGAAGGAAGGCCTTGGCGATCCTGGTTGTCTGTTTGCTGGCAGGAGTGACCGTCCCGAACCCGCTGCAACATCGAATTATGTATGCGGCCGCGCAGGATCCTTACGCCTATACCCGGCTGGAGATCTGGAGTAGCTCTCTAGAGCGCCTATTGGAGCATCCGCTGGGCATTGGAGTAGGCATGTACAAGCAGGGTTCGTTCCAGGATCGGTTTCCGATCGAGGGGAATATCGTCCGCTATGGTAAACGACCTGAGTCAGCGCATAACGAATATCTCCAGATCGGAGTGGAACTGGGGATCGTAGGCGTCTTGGTGTTTTTTAGCGGCCTGTGGATGTGGTCGACCGAAATCAGACAGCTGTGTTGTGCATCGGCTGATCGGACGAATCGAGGGCTTGTCATGGGACTCACGGGCTCTGCACTCGTCGTCTTGCTCCATGCGGCCGTCGATTCTACGTTTCACGAGCCCGCGCTGGTTATTTTGCTCATCCTCTTGGCCGGACTTGCCCACAATCTCGCGATGCAATCCGGCTCTACAGCCGTCGTATGGCGACGCATCGCCTTTGGCTACCATCCTTTGCGTGTTGCAGCCGTGGTGGTCGGCATGCTGTTGATCGCTGCCGTCTGTTCGCAATCCGCCGTGGGCTGGTATGCCCATGAAGAGGGCAAGCGCCATGCGGGGCAACAGCATTTGGAACAGGCGATGAGCTGGTACATTCGTGCCGCCATTATCGATCCAGGGACAACCGGCTACCACGACTCGATCGCTCGCACCGCGCTCCAGCTGTTCGACCAGTCCGGAAATTCGGACTGGCTGCTCAGGGCGGCAGAAGAAGAAGCCATAGCCCGAAGCCTGAACCAGGCAGATGCAAGATTTGCGTTCCGTCTGGGGACCATCTACCAGCTGATGGCGGCGCAACCAGGCAGCAAGGCGCAGCGCGGCGAGTTGTTCGAGAAAGCTTCTGAAGCGTTCGCAGATGCGATCCATCTTGATCCCTTCTCGCCGCTGAGCTACTACGAACTCGCCCAATTGCATTTGGTGAATGGCCGTTCCGATGCGGCCATCGCCTTACTCACAACGGCCAGGGGATATGAACCGAATTTCCTGCCAGGCCGTGCCTTGCTGGCCGAGCTCTCCTTGAAGGCAGGCAAACCCGGCGACTATCAGCGGGAGTATGCCGCCATCAAAGCCGTGCAGTCGAGGTATGCGGGCAGAGAGTTCAACGAAATCGAGCGACGTTTTCTGGACGTCGACCTGTATCCATTGGGTAGAGCGCTGGCCATGGGAGCCATGTCATGAAAGCGTGGCGTGAGCATGCCAGCTTCTGGTTGATCAGCGTGGTCATGATGGGACTGCTCATTGCGCTGCAGTTCGCGCTGAGACCATGGCAGGAAGCCGACAAGAAACTTGAGCGGCTCATGTACCTGCCCGACGGCCAATATATGAAAATCGCCTCGTTGGGCTATCGGCAGCTGCTCGCCGATCTGCTCTGGATCCAGGCGATTCAGGTGATGGGAGAGAAGAAGGTCTCTGACTCGAACGGGCGGTGGTTGTACCGCGCCCTGGACATCGTCACGACTCTGGATCCGAAATTCGTGCGGGCATATGAGGCCGGAGGGCTCGCACTGACGACGCTCGTCGTCCTGCCAGAAGAGAGTAACCGGCTCCTGGAAAAAGGCATGCAGCACAATCCGACGGAATGGAAACTGCCATTCCTGGTCGGCATCAACTACTACTACGAGTTCTACGATGATGCCAAAGCTGCCGACTATATCTCCCAGGCCTCGCGCCTGCCGAACGCTCCATCGAGCTTGCCCACGCTGGCGGCAAATCTCTATGTCTCCGCCCACTCACCTCAGCAAGCCGTCAATCTGCTGGCAGCCGTGCACCAGGAGACAACGGATGAGAGCGCCAAGACGCTGCTCGAGATACGGTTAAAAATCGCCATGACCGAACGAGACCTCTCACTGCTGGAGCAGGCGATCGATCGCTACCGAAAGATGAAAGGCGCCAACCCGCTGAGGCTGGATGAGCTCGTCTCAGCCGGTTTGCTCTCTGCCTTGCCAGTGGAACCGGCCGGCGGGCGATATACCTATGATGCGAAGACCGGAGCGGTTTCCAGCACAGAAATGCCTGAACGATTTACCATGACCGGGAGAAGAAGGAATCGCTGATGAGCATCCCGACGTGGGAGTGAATCGTGCGAATGCTTGCTCATTGGCGCTGCCCTGCTATGATCGTCGTTCAGAGGAGCGGATCCGCAAAACGCTAGAGAAATCGCATGGATGCCATCGTTATTGACCACATTACCAAGACGCATCGGCCGACCTGGCCGTGGCAAGAGCCTGCAACCGTCCTGCGGGACGTATCAATGTCGGTCGGACAGGGGGAGATCTTCGGGTTTCTCGGCCCGAATGGCGCGGGCAAAACTACGACGATGAAAATCGTGCTGGGTTTGATGCGGCCGAGCAGCGGATCAGTCGAGCTGCTGGGTCGGCCGGTTCACGATGTGGAGGTGCACAAGAAGGTCGGCTATCTGCCTGAATCTCCGTATTTTTACGATTATCTCACCGCTGAAGAGTTCCTCGGGTTTTACGGCAGGCTCGGCGGCCTGAGCCAAGCGGTACTTCATCAGCGGATTCCCGCCCTCTTGGAGCGCGTCGGACTCACGGACGCACGGGGTCGTCCACTGAGAAAATTTTCCAAAGGGATGCTGCAGCGCATTGGTCTTGCGCAGGCGCTGATCCACGACCCGGAGCTGGTGATCCTGGACGAGCCGATGTCGGGACTCGATCCGTTGGGGCGGAAAGACGTGCGAGACATCATCCTCAGTCTTCGCGACCAGGGGAAAACCGTCTTTTTCAGCACGCATATCATTTCCGACGTCGAAATGATTTGCGATCGAGTCGGGATTCTCGCGAAGGGCAAGATGCTGGCGGTAGGCCGAATCGAGGACATTGTCAGCCGGCATGCGACGCAGTCCGTTGAAGTCGTCTGTGAAGGCGTCTTGGGAAACAGCATTCCCTTAATCAAGGACGCGGCGATACGCGTGTTGCAACGAGGCAGCCGCTGTTGGATGTCTCTCCCCGGTCAGCAGAAATTGGAAGACGTGCTGGCCGCCATCCGGCAGGCCGGCGGCCGGCTGGTGTCGGTCATTCCCCATAAGGGCACGCTCGAGGAGATTTTCCTGGAGCAAACGAACCAAGGAGTCTGAATGCAAAGCCTGCTGGTGGTCGCTCAGAACACGTTCCGTGAAACCGTGCGGGATAAGATCCTTTACAATCTGGTGTTCTTTGCCCTGCTCTTAATTGGCGCCTCGGTGCTCCTCGGTACACTCACCATCGGAGAACAAGCGCGCATCATCAATGACGTGGGCTTGGCCGCCATCAACCTCGTCGGCGTCATCATTGCCATCTTCGTCGGCATCGGCCTGGTGACCAAAGAGATTGACCGCCGCACCATTTATACGATTCTCGCGCGGCCGATCACGCGGACCCAATTTGTGCTCGGGAAGTATTGTGGGCTCGTGTTTATCGGGGGCCTGAACATTGCGATCATGTTTGCGATGTTTCTCTCCACGATCTGGCTGAGCGGGAATGTGGTGTCCGGCTCGCTGTTTCAGGCAGTGGAGCTCATGCTCGTTGAAGTCCTGCTCGTCACCGCCTTAGCCATGTTTTTTTCAACGTTTAGTTCTCCCACGCTCAGCGCCATCATGACGTTGGGTTTCTACGTCATCGGGCATCTCACGGGGGATCTGAAAGGCATCGCCGAAAAGACGAAGCATCCCGTCACCGAAAGCATCATGACGGCGCTGTACTACACGTGCCCCAATCTGGAATGGTTGAACATCAAAGGGCAGGCCGCCAGCGGCGTGCCGGTGAGCGTGGAATATCAAGTAGCCGCCACCGCCTACGGACTACTGTATGCCGGACTGCTACTGTTCGGAGCCTGCCGCATATTCGAACGCCGAGACTTCTAGGGAGCATCCTGTCCATTAGGCCATGAACGCGCTTGCCGTATTACCTCCCGACAGGTGGATGGAGATCAATCTCCTCGATACGTTGCGTCATGACTACTGCGATCATCTCGAAGTGTTTACGTATCCGGGAGGGATGGGCCGATTAGGCTCGAAAGCGTGGCGCGGTCAGCGGGACCAGTTGAATGCCGCACTCGTTCGCCTGGCAAAGACCCTCAAGTCAGCCAACCGGCTGGATTTCATGTTCTTCATCGTCTACGACGACTTTCTCACCGTGGAGACGGCCAGGCAGCTTCAAGCCTTACGAGTGCCGATGATCAACTATCACGTAGATATGGCGTTTCAATGGTATCGGGTGACCCGAACAGCGCCTTACTTCGATGTATTGGCGGTGGCACAAATGGTCAATGCAGACCATCTCAAGCCGTACAACGACCACGTCGTGTGGATGCCCATGGCCGCCAATCCGAGATTTTATCACGCTCGCGGCGCAGGCGGGGCGGACTACCGACACGCAGTGTCTTTTGTGGGCAGCTTCAACCCCTATCGGCGGGCCTTACTGAAGATCTGTGTCGAAGGGGGAATAAAGCCAGCCGTGTTCGGCCGAGGTTGGCAGCCCGACGTGCCGACCGGCTATGAGTTTGACTGGGATTGGCACAAGGTTGTGCACGACCTGCGGTACTATGCCTGGCCCAGGTGGCGCGCAGAAGGGACGCAAAGCCTGACAGGCCCTCTTCGGCGAAAACTCGCTCGCCGCCATGTCTTCCAGGATCTTGACGGGCCTGAGTTTCATCTGCCCTGTGCGGATGAGGCCCTGCCGGAGATTTTCCGTAGCAGCCGCGTCAACCTCGGGTTCTCAGATACCGGATGGCATGCCGACCAAACCGTGCTGGCCTCCAACAACCTG
>DASTJX010000308.1:0-7215 GCA_035716265.1 Nitrospira sp. | reverse complement strand
GGGACCTATTTCGTGACCTGGGTGAATGGGCCTTCAGCGCGGAAGGGGAAGGGTGACGAGGAAGAAGGGTTGGAGATGGAAGGAGCCACCGGCGTGGCGAACATCGGGCGAAACGGCAATGTGGCCTTCACCTCGGGCGGTGCCACCGTCTTGGTCCTCCCCGGCCAATTCGCGATTGCCATGCCGGGGGCGCCCCCTAGTATGCCGACCTCAATCCAGACCCATATTGTGCCGGTTGCGACGGCAATCTCAGGGACCATGCTGCCCGATGCGCCGAAGCCGGAACCACCCCGGGAGGCGTTGGCGGCGGCAGGGATCATAGGTGGTGGCACTCGCGGGCAGGCACTGGCGGGCCCCGTCATGGCGAAGGGCGGCTCGCTCGGAGGCCAGGCTCCTTCTGGAAGTTATATGTTACCGGATTGGCCCTTCCCCGTGACGCCGGTCACTCCTCCCGCGGTTGCCTCCGGTGCAGCGATCAGTAACACGACGGTGAACTTGACGATAAGACTCCCATAGATCCACGAGTTTGGCGATTTCGAGGTGCGCGAGATGCATACCAGACACAGAACCATTTTTCACCCGGCGCTGGGTCTCGTACTCGCTGCGCTTCTGACTGCCTGCGGAACCGAGAATAATGGTCAAACGGTAACAGTCAATCTGTCGTTAATCGTCAATTCACGCCAGGCGCAGCAGGCGCCGGCCTCCCGTTTGTTTGCCTGGATCGAACGCTGGTTTCCCGGGGCGACGCCCGCGTGGGCGCAACAAGCCGTGACTGACATCGCCTCACTACAAGTTCAAATCACCGGGCCAGGCATTCCCGCACCCGCCACGACCACTGTTCCGGTTTCCGATCCGACGAGCGGTCAAGAAATCCCTGTGAGCATCCAAGCACCGGTAGGCCCGAATCGGACGATCACGGTTGTGGCTTTCAATGCGGCAAACCAGAAAATCTTTGGAGGGACGCTGCCCGGTGTAACCCTGGCGGCGGGAGCGCCCATTAATCTGGAAATAAACCTGGTGCGACTCTTTACAGTCGTCGTGCAGAAGCACCCGGAGGGCACCGGAGATGGTACGGTGACATCTTCGCCCGTCGGCGTGAACTGCGGTAGCACTTGCTCCGGAGAATTTGAAGAGGGTACGACCGTTTCGCTGAATGCGAGTCCGGCAGCTGGCTCAGCCTTTGCCGGGTGGAGCGGCGGCGGATGTTCCGGGACCGGTGCCTGTTCAGTAGCCAACGCCGCTACAGTGACGGCTCGCTTCGATGCTGCCATTTCCACCAACCTGTTAGGCGTGGCCAAGACAGGAAACGGTTCGGGGACCGTGACGAGCACTCCCAGCGGCATTTCATGCGGAGCGGTGTGCTCGTCTCAGTTTCCCACTGGGAGCACTGTTGTGCTGGAAGCAGCACCGGACAGCGGGTCCACCCTCAGCTGGAGCGGTGCGGGATGCAGTGGGAGCGGTGCATGCGTCGTGGTCATGATCGGGGATCAGACCGTGACGGCGAACTTTGTGGCGGCAGCTCCGCCCCCTCCAGTCACGCTTACGGTGACAGTGAGCGGCGCGGGCACGGTTACCAGCAACCCTGGCGGGATATCCTGTCCGGGAACCTGCAGCGCAGGCTTCGCACCGGGAACGAACGTGGTCCTGACTGCCACACCGGGTGCAGGCTCGAGCTTCAGCGGCGATTGTACTGGTACAAGCTCCTGCTCGATCGTCATGGACGCCAATCGAACTGTGACGGCCACATTCAGTCCGCCTGTTACGTTGACGGTCACGAAGATGGGTTCGGGAACTGGAACTGTCATGAGCAGTCCAACCGGCATCGATTGCGGAGGCACCTGTGTGGCGTCTTTCCCCCTTAATAGCCCTGTGACATTGACCGCGAGTCCTGATTCGGGGTTCACGTTCACCGGATGGAGCGGCGGTGGGTGCAGTGGAACAGGGCAGTGCTCCACGGTCATGAGCGGCGATCAGACGGTCGTGGCAACATTCGAGCCGATTCCTCCGGTGACGTTGACAGTGACTAAAGACGGACAAGGTAATGGCACCGTGACGAGTAACCCTCCGGGGATCGATTGTGGCGGTACTTGCACAGCAACTTTTCCGAGGAATACCGTCGTCACTCTGACAGCTTCGCCCGAAATTCTTTCCGTCTTCGATGACTGGAGTGGAAGCGGTTGCAATGGAAACGGGCCATGTACGATCACCATGGATGGCGATAAAACGGTCGAAGCGGAATTCGATCTGATATTTAATTTAGACTAAATTCAGGAGATGCCGATGGCTGTGAGCTGACACTGGAAAATAGCCGCAGCAATTAGGCACTTCAAGCGTGATTGAAGGTTCAAGCGGACACTATGCGCAGTGAACGCAAAAGCACCGGTCTCCTTTTCACGTGGGGGCTGATATTCATCGCCGTACTTGCGGCCTGCGGTTCGGAAACGAATGATAAAACCGTTGCCGTGAATTTGTCATTGATTGTCAATTCACCCCAAGCACAGCACGGGCTGGCCTCGCGATTTGTTGCATGGCTCGAACGCTGGTTCCCTGATGCGACGCCCGCGTGGGCGCAATCCGTCTCTGAAATCGCCTCCATTCAAGTCCAAATTACAGGGCCAGGGATCCCGGTTCCTGTCAGCACCACGGTTCCGGTCTCTGATCCAACGAGTGGCCAAGTGATTCCAGTGAGCGTGCAGGCGCCGGTCGGCCCGAATCGTACGATCACCGTGTCGGCTTTCAATGGCGATTCGCCCCCTGTGAAAATCTTCAGCGGGACGTCGCCGGATGTGAACTTGACCGCAGGAGCGCCTGTCAACCTGGAAATCGCGTTGGTCCGGCTCTTCACGGTCACCGTGCAGAAACAGGGTAATGGCAGTGGTACCGTCACCTCCTCGCCTGCAGGCATCGACTGCGGCGGTGCTTGCTCCGGGCAGTTTCAGCAGGGTGTGGCCGTGTCTTTGAACGCTGCTGCGGCGCCGGGCTCGGCATTCGTCGGATGGGGTGACGCTTGCTCCGGTACGGGTCCCTGCAGCGTGACGGGGAATGCCACTGTGACGGCACGCTTTGAGGTCCCGATTTCCACCAATCGGCTGACGGTGACTTTAGGGGGAAACGGAATTGGTATGGTCACTAGCAATCCGACCGGTATTTCGTGCCCGGGAACATGCGCCGCCGACTTCGCCACTGGCATCACCGTGACACTCTCCGCTGCGCCGGCTAATGGTTCTGCGTTCAACGGATTTAGCGGCGCGGGTTGCAGTGGTAGCGGCTCGACGTGTGTCGTCGTCATCGTAGGTAATCCATCTGTCACAGCTACCTTTACCGCGGGATCCAGCTCATCGAATCTTACCGTGCAGAAGAATGGCACGGGATCCGGGACAGTAACCAGCCAGCCGGCCGGCATCGATTGCGGTCCTACATGCGTAGCCGGATTCCCGACCGGCACTGTAGTGACCTTGACGCCAACGCCAGCAGCGGGTTCTATATTCTCCGGGTGGAACGGACCAAGATGCGGCGGGACGGGGCCCTGCACCATTACGCTCGACACCGATTTTACGGCGTTCCCGGTTTTCAACCCGGCGCCCACCGACTTGTTGACGTTGACCGTAAACAAACAGGGGAGGGGGGATGGAACAGTCACCAGCAATCCTGCCGGCATTTCTTGCGGACCGGGCTGCGGGACTTCTCAGGCTTCTTTTCAACCCGGGATGACCGTGACCTTGACTGCCACACCGGACGGGGGTTCCTCCTTCAACGACTGGCATGGAGGTCCTTGCAACATGTCCTCTTCTCTGACCTGTCAGCTGCAGATGAATGATAGTCAGACGGTGTCAGCTCATTTTGATGACAGCCGGGGACCAGGCGGCGGAGAACGGGGGGACTAAGTCGTCCGCCTAAGGGACGATGCGGTTATGAGCACTGCACTTCGCGGAATCCCAGCATGCGCCCTATCGGAGCGGCGGTCCGGTGATTGGCGATCTTAATCGTGCAGTTCAGAGAAGGAAGGTCAAATGATGCGCCAACCTTGGGGAATTGACCGATTCGGATTATTTCCCGGACCGACTCGCCGAGTAATTCTTTGGCCGTTCGATCGGACGTTCCTCGAGGAAGGAACGTTTCCAATTCGTCAAGACCGAATTTGGAGAGGCCGAGGCTGTAGCACCAGATCATATCCGGCTTCGCTTGATCGTCCTGTGCGACTAAGACGTGGTCCTCGGCGACGAATTCGTTGAGACTGCGATCCTGCCAATCGGACGGATTGAGATACTGCTGGGTCGTCAAGTCATGAGCGGTGCCCTGTGTCAGGAGTACCAGGCCTCTGGCAAGTCGTGCCGTGAACAAGATGGTATCCGGCATGTCGCGTGGTGGTACCACGGACGGAGCAATGGCCCCGATCTGATCATGCTCCCATGCCAATTGCTCCTTCAGGCCGGCCACGTGCGTTGAGGGGAGCGGAAGGACGATATGCGCGGTCCAGGGGCCGTGTCTGATATGCCAGGACTCAGGCGCCCCGGTTTCCTGCTCGATCGTCAAGGGCCCACCATATTGGTCGTTGTACCAGAATATGAGCTCGTCTTTTTGAGGCGCCGGCCCGCGGTATCCTATGAAATACAACGGCGGTCGCTTGGCGGAGGGTTTAGGGCTTTTCTTCTTGATACGCATGGCACGCCAGTACTGGCGCTTAGCTGAACGATAAGCGAAGCTCGGCAAGCACGAATCTCAGGTTATGCTCGTTGCAATAATTACTTCCCGGATTTCTTAGCTTTGCGCCGATCTTCGGGATGGAGAAGCCGTTTACGAATACGCAGATTGTTCGGCGTGACTTCGACTAGCTCGTCCTGCCCGATATACTCGAGAGCAAATTCCAAAGACATTTCCTGCGGTGGAGTCAGGACCAAGGCCTCGTCCGACCCGGATGCGCGCATGTTCGTGAGATGTTTTTCCTTGCAGACATTGACGTCCAGATCTTCGTCCCTGCTGTTTTCCCCAACGACCATGCCCCGATAGACTTCGACGCCCGGCCCGATAAACATGACGCCGCGCTCCTGCGTCATGAACAACGCATAGGCGGTGCTCGTGCCGTCCTCGAACGCACACAGCGAGCCATGCGGCGCGACAACCAAATCCTGTTCGTTGGCCTTTTCATAGGCCTTGAAGACGTGATGCATAATCACGGTTCCACGGGTCTTGGCGAGAAGGATGTTCTTCAAGCCCATGATCCCCCTTGTGGGAATATGGTACTCGAGATGCATTTCGCTCGGGCCGGCGTCCGAATGCACCAGCTTCATATGCCGCATCTCTCCTCGGCGCTTGCCGATTTCCTCGATGACGGCCCCTTGATACGTCTCCGGCACTTGAATGGTGAGTTCTTCGTACGGCTCGGTGACGTTGTTGCCCTCGCGATGCAGAATGACTTCCGGTTGTGAGACTTGCAGCTCATAGCCTTCGCGGCGCATTTGCTCAATCAGTACCGCGAGGTGCAATTCGCCGCGTCCTGCGACGAGAAATCGATCCGGGCTGTCCGTTTCCTGTGCGCGGAGAGAGACGTTCGTTTCAAGTTCTTTGAAGAGGCGCTCGCGGAGGTGTCGGGACGTCAAGAATTTGCCTTCACGGCCGGCGAACGGGCTGTTGTTCACCGAAAAGGTCATTTGAACCGTCGGCTCGTCGATGGTGACCCTTGGCAGTGCCGACGGTTGTAGGGCATCCGCGATCGTGTCGCCGATGCTCACCTGGTCCAATCCCGCGACTGCGACAATCTCGCCGGCCTTGGCTTCTTCGACATCCGTGCGCTCGAGCCCGGAATAGACCGCGAGATCGGACACTTTGCCGGGAGCGGCGGCGCCGTCCTTCCCCAGAATAAGCACTTGTTGCCGACGGGCGATCGAGCCGGACTGAATCTTTCCCACGCCCATTTTGCCCTTATACGAGTCGTAGAGGAGGGCGAGCACCAATATTTGCAGCGGCCCGTTCGCGTTGATCGCCGGACCAGGAATTTTCTCCAGTACCGTATCGAGCAGCGGCGAGATGTCCGTGCCGGGCTTGTTGATGTCGAGCGTAGCGAGGCCTTTGATTGCCGACGTGTAGACGAGAGGGAAGTCCAGTTGCTCGTCGGTAGCCCCGAGATGCACGAACAGATCGAAGGTGCGGTTGACCACGTCGTCGATGACCGCATCAGGCCGGTCGATCTTGTTGATGACCACAATGGCCTTGTGCCCCAGTGCCAGCGCTTTCCTGAGCACGAAGGTGGTCTGCGGCATCGGTCCTTCTTTGGCGTCGACCAGAATGAGGACGCCGTCCACCATGCGCAGCGTGCGCTCCACTTCTCCGCCGAAATCAGCATGGCCAGGTGTGTCGACAATGTTGATTTTTACGTCTTTGTAAATGACGCTCGCATTCTTGGCACGGATCGTGATGCCCCGTTCCCGTTCCTGGTCCATGGAATCCATGATGCGTTCGCCCATATCGTCGATTTTTCTATGGACGTGAGTCTGCCGTAACAGGGCATCAACGAGCGTGGTCTTTCCGTGGTCCACGTGGGCGATAATCGCGATGTTGCGGATATCGTTCCGGCGTTCGTTTGGTACGCGAAAATGAGACATGTCCTAATATCCTAAGGCGAAAAAAAAGACGCCCCGACTATCGGGCGTCGACAGGGCAGTATACCGGAAGCACTGAGCGCCTACAAGGTGCCGGTTGCTTGTGTTTTATCGGACTCCACGGTATGTTGGGCTCGAGCGTCCTTCCGAATCAGTTCCATGACATTGATAGATCGGCCAGTTCAGCTTTCCGATACGACCAGTCAGCCGCCCCCTCGACGTCCTTGGCGCCGGTGGCAGATCACGCTGATCGCGCTGGCGGCGCTCTTCCTCAGCGCGTTGCTGGCGACTGTCGGCTTATTGTGGTACTACGCGCAAGACCTGCCGGAGCTCAGTCAGCTTCAGAATTACCAGCCCAGTCTTGTCACGCAGGTCTATTCCAGCGACAAGCAACTGATCGGGCAATTTTTCATCGAACGGCGCATTTTGACGCCGCTGGCGCAGATTCCAGAGCATCTACGCCGTGCCGTGATAGCGGTTGAAGACGTGCGATTCTTTGAGCACCCGGGGTTGGATTACATCGGCATTCTTCGTGCTGCCTGGACTAATCTGCGCCGCGGCGGAAAGGTGGAGGGTGCCAGCACGATTACCCAGCAGTTGGCGCGGTCGCTGTTTTTGT
>DASTJX010000307.1:0-4683 GCA_035716265.1 Nitrospira sp. | reverse complement strand
TTTGGCTCTTCATCATCCGTGATGGTCAGGGATGCGCCCTTTCGTTGCGGCACGTCGACCGGCACGATCTCAGGCTTGAAAGCACCGGCGTCAATCGCGTGTTGCGCGCGCAGGTAGCTTTCCAACGCATAATCGTCCAGCTCCTTTCTGGTAAGGCGGTATTTCCCGGCGCAGAGTTCGCCGGCGTTGCCCATATGAAAATCATTGTAGACATCCCACAGACCGTCTTTGATGACACTGTCTACCAGTTGGTCATGACCCAGCCGGTATCCCTGCCGTGCCTTCTCTAAGAGATAAGGCGCTCGGGTCATGTTTTCCATCCCGCCTGCCACGACGATGTCTGCCTCGCCAAGCGCGATGGTCTGGGAGGCCATCATCACTGTCTTAATGCTGGATCCGCATACCTTGTTGACTGTCGTGGCGCCGATTGAATCCGGAATTCCAGCTCCTAGTGAGGCTTGCCTGGCGGGAGCCTGACCCAGGCCTGCACTGAGGACACAGCCCATCAGCACATCATCGACGTGCTCAGGCAGCACATGAACCCGCTTGAGGGCCTCCGCAATCGAGATACTCCCCAGCTTGGTTGCAGGAACGGAACTGAACACGCCGTTGAAGCTGCCCATCGGCGTTCGCACGGCGCTGACGATGACCGCTTGTCTCTTGTCAGCCTCGTGGCGCCCTGACTGTCGTGTGATCGACATTCGACTGTCCTGCCGAAAGATCAGAAGCAAGGTCGGAAGGGTTGGAAGGATTCATCTTACGAGCCGCTGTGTCATTTCTCAATACAGGAATGATCCCCTCTTCAAGCCAGTCATAGGTACCGCTCATGATCATCTTCGCGAGGTGATACACGACGGAATCTTTCTTGTGCCGCCGGATTCTTCCTGCCAGAGAGGAAGGCGGGCAGAGACGATCCGCCATATCCTGACAAAAATAATCGACGAGGTCTTGGATGCCGGGCTTCGTCCGCATCTCCGGCTGATTGGCATACCAGAGGACGGCGGCCATGGGGAAGAGCAAGAGGCTGTCATTCACCAGATGTTGCAACACAAGCTGCTTATTATGGAGCCGTTGCTGATGACGGAGCGTCGCCATGAGTGTCGACCGGGTCACCCGGCGTGCAGAGGCTTCGATAAAACGAACCCACCGGCTATTCTCGTTCCCGAATGGAGCGCGTCTATGACGGAGGAAGGGAAGGCACGAGCGCAGAGACATGTGCGCATAATAGAGCGGAGCGGCGAGCTTGTCGGCCCATGTTCCTTGTAGAAAGGCGAGACCACGGTCGATATACGGAGCGAGGGATTCGCGGGCCATCCAGACGCGCAAAATCTCACTCGTTCCTTCCCACACGAGATTGATGCGAGCGTCGCGCAGCATGCGCATGACCGGGAGAGAAGGTTCGCCGCTCCTCCGCTGGGCCTCAGCGGTCATGAACCCTCTTCCTCCGCGAACTTGAAACAGCTCATTGACCGCTTCCCAATACCATTCGCTCCCGATGATTTTGGCGGCGGCCGACTCCAGCCGAAGATCGCCCTTCTTGTTCGCCCAGGCTCCGCAGAAGGCCATCACGGCTTCCAGCGCCAGGGTATAAGCCGCGACTCGGCAGAGTTTTTCCCCTATCAAATTGTGTTCACCGATCGGTCTGTTCCATTGGACACGGCTCTGCCCCCACCAGCGCATGAGGGACAGGCATTGTTTGAGACCGCCTAAACAGGCCGCGGGCAACGTCAGCCGCCCCACCGTGAGTGTGGCAAGGGCGATTCTCAGACCGTCGTCTTCACCTCCGAGCCGGTTTTCAATCGGGACGTAGACGTCACGAAACGTAGGGATACCATTGTAAATCGCTCGGACTCCCTCGAATCGGAGGCGGGTGACAGAACATCCCGGCCAGTGTGTTTCCACAATAAATGCGCCATAGCGCTTTGGGGTGCGTGGATCGTTCACCTCCTCGGGGCGATCCACAATCCGTGCAATGACGACCAGCATGGATGACAAAAACTCGCCATCGCGTTTGGCTGAGTTTGTAATGAAAAATTTTTCTCCAGTGAGCCGGTACCCGACGGTTTTGCCCTGCTCCAGAACCCGGACCGCATAGGTTTCCACCTTCGAAATGTCGCAGCCCACGTTGCGTTCGGTCAGTGCAAAACCGGAAATCTCCCCCTGCGCCAATCGTGGAAGATATTTAGCTTTCTGCTTGTCCGTGCCGAAGAGGCGCAAGGGCTCGGGAACACCGATCGATTGGGCGGCTGATAGGAGCACCGTCAGCGACGCGTCGACGCTTCCGCAAAGAGTGGCGACCTTCTGATATTCGGCCTGGGTAAATTCCAGTCCCCCATACTGGCGGGGAATCTTGATGCCAAAGGCGCCGAGTTGGGCGAACTCTTTCAAGATCGGTTCGGGCAATTCGCCTTCACTGTCCACGCGTTCGGGGTCCAGGGGAAGCAAGGTGGTCCTGAATCGATTAAGAAAATCTAGGGCTAGCGAACTCATGGGAGGAATGTCGACGGAGGTAAAGAGCGTCCATCGAACGTCGGATTCGAAGAGTCCTGCGAGAAAACCTGTGTAGGAGGCCCGGTCGCGAGCGGTTTCAGCGATCGCCACCGACCCCTGAAAGATATCCGGTTTACTCATGTGCAGCGGGGTCCTTTTGAGGACTGCGAGACAGAGCTGCCGTATCCTTCTTACTTTACCACTGTTTTCTGCCGATAGTGTGTAGGCAGGAGGGGTTATTCGGTCCCTCTAATGTAGGACCCTTAAGAAATGGATGGAAAACGCCAATCCCGTGGTACGATATGGGTAGTCGGGCCTCATGGCATCGGCAGTGATTTCTTCTTCCGAATTTGTGGACGGAGATTGCACGATGCGCAACGTGGTCGTTGTCGACGGGTTCAGAACCCCGCTGTGCAAGGAAGGAACAGACTTTCGCGAGACGGATGCGGAAGTACTGGGTGCCTGGGTCGTACGCGAAATTATCACCCGTCTTCACCGCTGGAATCTCCCTCTCACCACAATCGATTGTGTGCTCGGCAGTAACGTCGCCACGCCCATGCATGCGGTGAATCCGACCCGCGTGGCGGCGGTGACCGGAGGTCTTCCCGCGTCAATCCCTGCCGATACGGTCGCCGGGAAAAATTGCGGCTCCGGTGTGACGGCCCTCTACTACTCAAGCCTGCGTATCAGAAGCGGTGATGCCGATACCGTGCTCGCGATCGGCATGGAGGCGATGAGCCGTATTCCCATCGCGTATGACCGGACTGTCGCCGACCTGCTCCTCCAATATGGGAAAGCCAGAACGCTTCGAGAACGAACCGCCGGTGTCCTCGCTCTGATCCCAAAGCTGCTCAATCTGACACGCTATCCGCCACGAGTCGGATTGATCTCCGGTCTCACGGATCCGATGTGCGATCTCATCATGGGTCTCACGGCCGAAAACATTTCAAAGGATCCCGCCCTGGGCCTGACTCGGGAGGACCAGGATGCTTTTGCGGTCCGTTCGCACAGGAATGCCGCACGGGCATGGAAGAATGGACTGTTCGCCGATGAGGTCGTCCCCATGTATGTCCCAGGGCGAAGCGCCTATGTCGCGCGGGATAATGGCATTCGTGAGGATGCCAGTGCACAAACGTTTCGTGACGTGAAGCCGGTGTTTGACAGGCATCACGGCTCGGTCACGCCGGCCAACGCTTCGCAAATCACGGATGCGGCCGCCGCCATGCTCCTGATGGAGGAGAGTAAGGCCAAATCGCTTGGCTTGCCGATTCTTGGATACGTGAAAGAGTATGCCGATTTTGGCTATGAACCTTCCTGTATGGGACTGGCCCCCGTCGGGGCCATTGCCACCGTATTGTCCCGCGCGCGGTTGACCCTCAAGGATTTTGCCGTGTGTGAGATCAATGAGGCCTTTGCCTCCGTGGTATTGGGGATCATGCGCATTCTTGACTCGTCCGCTCTTATGGAACGCAAGTTCGGCCGATACGGATGGACCGCGCGGTTGGGCGAAATCCCGCATGACGATCTCAACCCCCACGGCGGTGCGATCGCTCTCGGCCATCCGGTCGGGGTCTCAGGGTTGCGCCTCGCGATGACCGCTCTCTTCGAACTCAAACGTCGAAATGCTGAGCGTGCCTTGATCAGCATGTGCGTCGGAGGGGGACAGGGTGTAGCCATGATCCTGGAGAGGAAGTAGGTATGTCGCACGAAGGCGGCCATCCGTTCTCCTTGCCCGCTAATCTCAAACACTTCAAGACTGCAATCCTTGACGATGGAATGTTGCTGGTCGGATTTGATTACCACGGGAAAACCGTCAATGTGCTGAACGTCGAGAGCATGTCGGAGTGGCAGCAGCTCGTGCAGGCAGCCGAGCGATCTGATGCCATCACCGGCGTGGTGTTGCTGAGTGTGAAAGACGGGAACTTCTGTGCCGGGGCCGATCTGGAACAGATGCACGAGGCTCAGCGGCAGGGGGCCTTCCGCACCATGGAACAACTTGTGGAGATCGCACATCAACTCTTCGATGCCATGGAAAGGTCGGGCAAACCGTTTGTAGCCGCGGTAGAGGGCTCCTGTCTGGGCGGTGGACTCGAATTGGCATTGGCGTGTCATAGACGCATCGCCAGCACTCATCCCAAAACCTGCTTCGCCCTGCCGGAAGTCAAACTGGGCATACTTCCGGGGTTCGGCGGA
>DASTJX010000306.1:0-4536 GCA_035716265.1 Nitrospira sp. | reverse complement strand
CCGGTGGAATTGGATGTGTGTAACCTCTTGGCTTGGAACTATTGGGTTGCCGTGGGCCAGCGGTTTCGTATAGACAGATCCATGGCATCGAAGACGTCAAGTGTCGTGACCCAGGACAGCGAACTCGTCCTGTTCAATGATCGGCAGCGGGCCATCGTGTCGCCTTGGGGTGGGTCGCTCCGACGGTACTTCGTCATGGAGTCGGACGGTTCGGAGACCGGCGTGGTGTGGGGCTATTCCGGCGCCAAGAATAAGAAAGGGGGTCAGGGCGATGTGCTCATTCCCTTTCCAGGCCGCATTGCGGAAGGCCGGTACAACTTCGAAGCCCGGACATATCAGTTGGAACGCAATGATAGGGAAGGGCCGAACGCCATTCATGGATTCGTCAGGACGTTGCCATGGACCGTGCGCGAGCAGGCGTCCGATCGGGTCGAATTCGAGGTCATGCTCGAGGCCGAGCTGTATGCCTCGCGCGGCTATCCTTTCACACTCAGCGTGCGAGTGACGTATCAGCTGGGGCCCGGCGGGTTGTCTTGTGCCTTTGCGGTGCGGAACGTCGGAATGAGTCCGGCTCCGCTCGGCGTTGGCTTTCATCCGTACTTCACTGTGGGCACTGACATAATTGACGAAGCAGAAGCTCGCATCGCGGCCGCCGGTTATCTCGAATTCAACGAGCGCCTGACGCCCACCGGCCGGATTCTGCCGGTATCGGGCACCGAGTGGGACTATCGGCAATTCCGGCCGGTCGGTGCCCGGCGATTCAACCATTGTTACGTCCAGCTCGAGCGCAACCGCGACGGGGCATGCATTGCCTCACTCCGCAATCCACGCACCGGCCGGACCATCGATGTCGTTATGGACCGGTCTTTCGACGCCATCGTCGTCTACACCGGCGATGCCATCGCCGAGGCGCCGCGGCGCGCCTTGGCCATCGAGCCTATGACCTGCGCGTCGGACGCCTTCAATTATCCCGAGTGGGGCTTGAAGCGGCTGATGCCCGGAGCAACATTTTCCGGGCGCTATGGAGTCTCGGCCAGGTGACCCCCCGGACATAGGCACGACGACCACAAGCGGTTGGGATTGTCGGACTTGGCTAGGCGCAGCCGTCCTTTGTTGACGCAGTCAATGCCAGACCACTATCCGGTATACCGGTTGTAATCCTCAATCATTCTCATCCATACTTCTGTTAGTTCGTACTCGTAACATACTGCCGCAGGGCATCGGATTTGGTTGTTTTCATTTTTTAAGCTGAGCGCCGCTGGTTCATCCGAAGTTCGGCGCACCAACGGTTGGCGCATGCGCAGGTTCTTTCGACCGGTACCTCTGCTTCTCTTCGCAATTACTGCTCTCTTGCTGTATAGCCTGACCGGATTCTTTCTCGTTCCTCATATTATTAAGGCGCATGTCCTGCCCGCGGTGGCCGATCAGTTGCGTCGGTCTGTGACGGCCAAGGAGATTGCATTCAATCCCTTCGTTCTGTCGCTCAAGATGACGGAGTTCGAGATCCGGGAGCAGGACGGCACTCCGCTCATCGGCTTTCAAGAGTTCTTCATCAACTTTCAAACCATCTCTCTATTGCGCCGTGCCTATGTCTTCAAGGAAATTCGGTTTGCGCTTCCCTTTGTCTCGGTGAAGGTGGCCCAAGACGGGCATGTCAATTTGACCGATTTACTGCCTCCCGAGGAGGCAGCTGCCTCTTCAACCCCTCCTGACAATTCTGAGTCTCCTAGGGAGCTACCTGCCATACAGATCGAGCATTTCGAAATCGCTCAAGGCATTGTCGAGTTTCAAGACGTATCTAAACCACAGGCCGTATCAATCGACGTCGTGCCTATCAATTTCATGGTCAACAATTTCTATACGAAACGAGGCGGCGACAATCGCTATGCCTTTACGGCGGAACTCGACAAAGACGAGATCCTCGACTGGAAGGGAACGCTCTCTCTCGAACCGCTCGCGTCTGAAGGTACGCTTTCCCTCAGTGGCGTCAAGATTGCGACGCTCTTTCAATATGTCCAGCATCAATTTCACTTTGACATTCCCACCGGGACTGTCCGAGCGATCGGCCAATACCGCTTCGCTGCCGGTTCACCACCCGACCTCCAGGTCTCGGAAACCTTGCTTCACTTCACGGACATCGGCATCGTCGAAAAAGGCGATTCTGTTCCCGTAATCGCTCTACACACACTGTTCCTCGACGGCATTCATGCGGATCTTCGGCAACGGAAGCTCGAGGTCGAGAGCGTTACGCTGAATAAAGGAGCTCATCGGATCTGGCGCAATGCGGACGGAACCCTGAATCTTCCGGCTCTCTTGATGCCAGTGCAAACTCAATCGGCTGAAGTAAACGCCACCACCCAAGACGCCCCTCAGGCGAGCAGGGCGCCGGCATGGACTGTCTCAATCAAGGACGCGAGCATTACCCATCAGAATGTTGAATTTGAAGATCGCGCACTCGACTTTCCCGCGAGGATAAAAGTCACTGATCTGTCCGTTCGGACGCACGAAGTGATGTTTCCGTTCAAGAAGCCCATACCACTAACGGTGGAACATCGCCTGAACGACACGGGGACCGTGAGTGCCGAGGGGAACATCGGGGTGCAACCGTTAAAAGTCGATTTAACCGTCTCGCTGAAAGACGTCCCGATTCAGCCTTTCGAACCGTATGTTGAGCAGTTTGCGCGTATCGCCGTCGACACTGGGGCTCTTGATTTGGATGGAACGCTCCTATTTGCGGCTGAACATCCAAAGGGCCCCCTGATGGCCTTCAAGGGGAATCTAGGAGTGAAGGCGCTGGCCATCGCCGACCGGGACGAGGGCGCTCCGGTCGCCTCTTGGAAGCAGGTACAGCTACGCGGGATTGCCGTCGCTCTCGACCCGACGAGCGTCACGATCGAGGAGGTTGGGATCAACCAACCGACCGTGCACCTAGCAATTGATAAGGACGGGGTTCCGAACATCAAGAAACTGCTATCCGGTCCACAAGCAAAGAGTGGGCCGATGAGTACTGAGCGATCAACAGCCCACACGAGAAAAGCCCAATCTCCTTCCATCACGATCAAGACGGTCAAAGTGCTCAGGGGGACGGCCACGTTCCAGGATGAATCCATTGCACCCTCGGTGCAGGCGGGACTCTACGATCTGACAGGCACGGTGAAAGGTCTCTCGTCGAGACAAATGGCGAGGGCGGAGGTAGATCTTTCCGGCAAAATCGACAAGGTGGCTCCCCTGAAGATCGCCGGAACGATCAACCCATTGACTGAAGATGCCTTCACCGACTTGACCATCAAATTCGACAATGTTGATTTGACGACTGCCGCCCCCTATACCGGGAAGTATGTCGGGTATCCAATCAGGAAAGGAAAGCTGTTCTTGGACCTGGTGTACAAGGTCTCGCAGAAGCAGCTGCAAGCCGAAAACAAAGTAGCGGTTGACCAACTCACATTTGGCGAGAAAACCGACAGTCCCGATGCCACCTCCTTGCCTGTGCAGCTGGCCGTTGCCCTGCTGAAGGACCGTCAAGGCAGAATCGACATTGATCTCCCCATACGAGGGGATCTCAAGGATCCCGACTTTAAATACGGAAAGGCTGTCTGGGCCACTTTGGGCAATCTTCTGACCAAGATTGTCTCTTCACCTTTTGCTCTCATGGGCAAGTTGGTTCCTGGCGGCGGAGATGGAGAGGACCTGCAGCATCTCGCGTTCGAGCCGGGGTCTACGGCAATCGCTCCGAACGAGCAGAAAAAAATTGACGCTCTCATGAAAGGGTTGGAGGAGCGGCCGGGGTTGCGGTTGGAAATTACGGGCACTGCTGATCCCGCGCGTGATCGCCAGGCACTTGCGCTTCAGATGCTTGAGGAGCAGATCCGAACGAGATGGCGTGATAAAAGCGGAAGTGCGAGGAACGGCGATAAGCCGTCTCCTGTGGATGAAGAGCGCCTGATCAGGGAACTCTTCAATCAGGTGCGCCGCCAACAGACTCCGGCTCCACAAAAAGCGGAAGCTGCTCAGCAACCGGCGACGGTTGAAGAAATGAAGCGTGAGTTGTTGACTACCGTGACCGTTGAAGAGGATGCGCTCCGAACCCTGGCCCGCACACGAGCCGAGCAAGTGCAGGAACAGCTTGTCGGTGAAGGAAAACTGCCCGATGAACGCGTGTTTCTGACCGACGTCGATCTCGCACCATCGGAGGACCATGAGAAGGTGCAAAGCCGCTTGAATATTACGGCCGGCTCGTAGCTGAGTTCCCTCTTGCACTTCCTCGGGAAGGGACAGTATCGTAGGTTGTTCATTTGAAGGCTTCGATAACTAAGGAGGTCGGTCATGGCTCTACGATTAGGAGATGAAGCTCCGAATTTCACCGCTGAGACAACCGAAGGGACCATCAACTTTCATGAGTGGCTCGGCAACGGATGGGGAATTCTTTTTTCGCATCCCAAGGATTACACCCCGGTCTGCACCACGGAACTCGGTACAGTGGCGAAGATCTCGTCTGATTTCAAGAAGCGGGGGGTGAAAGTGATCGCGGTCAGTGTG
>DASTJX010000305.1:0-12654 GCA_035716265.1 Nitrospira sp. | reverse complement strand
CTTGACGGGCGCCGGTTCATCCAATAGACTCAGCGACACTGCGTCCATACGGAGCGTCGATCCATGCGGCCCGGTCTGTCCTTTGTCGCTATTATCTTCCTCGCCTTGTTATTTGTTCATGGGAAGGTGCTCGGCGCTGAATTCGTGATCGTGGGCCCGCGTGCCATGGGAATGGGCGGCGCGGGCGTCGCAATCACCACCGATGCCTTGGCGACCTACTGGAATCCCGCCGGCCTGGCCATGACGCAAACGGTCGATATCCGGATTGTGGGCAGTGCGCAGGCGATCGACCGCCTGGGGATTGCTGACGCGGTCGGCGACCTTGAGAACTTTGATACCACGGACACTTCCCCGGCCAACGTAGCCAAGGCTCAGGACATTGCAAACCGCATCAATCGGCCTGGCGCCAACACCTCGTTCAACGGCGCTGCGGGAGTCTATGTGAAGGGGCATTTCGGCGAGCACGCGTTCGGCTTCAATATTTCCAACGTGCCCACCGGCGGTGGTTTTGTCTCAAGTCCGGTCGGCGTGAGTTGCAGTCCCAATCCGAATTGCGCTGCACCAGGGCCCATCTCATCGGTCTCTCTCAGCGGTGCCATGGCGGTTCGGGCGCTGGAGGCCAGGCAAGCCGCCTTTTCGTACGCATATGCGTTTGCAGACAAAACATTCGCTATCGGTGTCACAGCTAAAGTCATTCAGGGGGCGGCCTACAACGGAACCCAGAGCCTTGTGGGAGGACAAGAGATCAAGCTCTCGGATAGTTTAGGCGAGGCAACGATCACGACCACGTACGGCATCGATGTCGGCGCCATCTACAGACCCTCTTCCTGGCTACGTTTTGGCGTCGTGGCGAAGGACCTCAACCAACCGGAATTCGATGCGCCGGACGGCACGAAAATCAAGCTCGGCCCTCAGGTCCGCGGCGGCATGGCACTCAACCCCTATTCTTCGCTGACCTTGTCGGCCGACGTTGACGTGACATCGAACAAGACGTTGGTGCCTGGGGTCAAGAGTCAGGTTTTGAGCTTGGGAGCGGAGCAGACGATTCTGACGGAATTTCTCTCTTTCCGGCTCGGCGCGTTCAAGAACATGCAGGATGCCGGCACTCCCTTTACGCCGACGGCAGGACTTGGTGTCAGGGTCTTTGCTGTACGCCTCGATGTGGGAGGCGGCTATGATTTTCGTGAGAAGGGGGCCTTGGTGTCCGGTTCCCTGTCGCTCACCTTCTAGCCCTATCGTGATCCACTAATGGTATACTGAACTCATGTTCATTCCCGTACAGCATTGGATTCGTGTGGCATCCTGCTGCCTCACGATCATGGTCGCCGGCTGCGGCGGCTTGCAGGAAGTCTGGGAAGGCCCGGGGGCAAAACAATTCCGCCCGCAAGCCATCGCCGTTCTGCCGCCTATGGCAAGCCAATATGACAGCGCCCGTGAGGACATACAGGACGTCCTCTCAGGCGCCCTTACCAAGACTGCCAGGATCGAACGCGTCGTGACGCCTGAAAGCGTGACTGATATTTTTCAGGCCTCGAAAGAGGCCTTCGATTCCCTGGTCTTCTATTTCTCCCGTCTCGAGATGACGGGTCAATCAGACAAGGAGGCGGCCATCAAGCTGGGGAAGGCGTTGAACGTCGATTCATTCCTGGTCGTTCGGGTCAACTCGTGGGAGTATATTCGCAAGGAAGGAGACAACGTGGGCCGTGTGGGGCTGAGTTTGCGGCTCGTCGACGCGACGACCGGGACAACCGTCTGGAAAGCGCGCCACGAAAAGTCGAGTAGTTATATGTTCTACCGTCCGAATTTGAAGGATGTCGCCAACGATCTCGCCAAAGAGATGATCGCCTACATGCCTCCCCAGTATCAAAACCAAAACCGCTCTTCGCTGTCACAAGGGCTCGCAAGCAGGTAAATCGTGCGCGGGTCGTTCGTGCGCTACTGCGCCGCATGTGGAACCATCGCCGTCTTGAGCGCATGTACGAAGTTAGAGACTTCGGACACCATGCCGCCGTTCTGATGCGCGGCAATCTGCCTCACAATGGCGCTTCCAACGATGACGCCGTCGGCATACTGAGACAGACGCGCCGCATCCTCTGGGGTCGCCACTCCGAAGCCCACCGCAATCGGAGTGGCCGACAGCTTCCGGATCTTCTCCACGTTCGCTCCGACGTCCGCCATGTTTGCCAGCTTGGCGCCGGTAATCCCGGTCAAGGAAACGTAATACACAAAGCCCTTCGATTCCCGGGCGACAAACGCCCGGCGTTGTGCCGTGCTGGTTGGGGCGAGTAAATAGATCAGTTGCAATCCCGACGCGCAGGCCGGTCCTCGCAGCGGACCCGCTTCATCGGGAGGCATGTCCGGGACAATCAAACCGTCGACTCCGGCCGCCGCCGCTTCCTGGCAAAATCGGTCCGGTCCGTACGCATGGATGCTGTTGTAATAGGCCATCAGAACAAGGGGAACCTGGGATTTGGTTCTGATGGCCGCTACCATCGAAAGGATTTTTCGCAAGGACGTGCCGCTTCGGAGCGCCCGTTCTGCGGCCTGTTGGATGACCGGACCATCCGCAATCGGATCGGAAAACGGAACGCCCAACTCGATGATATCGGCACCGGCTTTTTCCAATGCGAGCACGAGCTCTTCGGTTTCGGCCAGCCCCGGATCGCCGGCCATCAAGTAGGCAATCAGTGCCTTCTCCCGGTTGGTCTTCAGCCGGCCGAATGTCTGGTCGAGCCGGCTCGAGCCCCTCAAGGATTGGTTCGTGATCGGCGCTCGAACATGGCGGCCAGTGCTTCGCATCACAATGAGATTCCTCTCATGCGTGCGACTTGCTGCACGTCTTTGTCCCCCCGTCCGGACAGATTGATCAGAAGAACCTGGGTTCGTTTCATCGTGGGTGCGGTTTTGACCGCATGAGCGATGGCATGGGCGCTCTCGAGTGCCGGGACAATGCCTTCCTCCCTGGCGAGCAAATCGAATGCGGCCAGCGCCTCGTCATCGGTTACTGAGGTATAGGTGGTCCTGCCGATTTCGCGTAAATAGCTGTGTTCAGGCCCGACCGCCGCATAATCCAGACCCGCCGACACTGAATGTGTCAAGTTGATCTGGCCATCCTCATCCTGGAGGAGATACGTCATGGTTCCTTGCAACACGCCCGGCTTGCCCCCTGAAAACCGGGCCGCGTGCTTACCGCTGGAAACGCCAAGCCCTCCTGCCTCCACGCCGATCATCCGGACCTTCTTGTCGCCCAAGAACGCATGAAACAACCCGATGGCATTGCTGCCGCCACCGACGCACGCCACCAGGCAGTCCGGTAATCGCCCTTCGGCTGCCAGTATTTGCTTGCGGGCTTCCTTGCCGATGATCGATTGAAAATCCCGGATCATCATCGGATAGGGATGTGCGCCGAGGACAGAACCAAGAATGTAGTGCGTCGTGCGGATATTCGTCGTCCAGTCTCGCATGGCTTCGCTGATGGCGTCTTTCAGCGTCCGGCTGCCGGCCTCCACGCCGGTCACGGTCGACCCGAGAAGGCGCATGCGGAAGACGTTCAGCGCCTGACGCTGCATGTCTTCCGTGCCCATATAAATTTCACATTGCAATCCGAACATCGCAGCGACGGTGGCCGTCGCGACGCCGTGCTGGCCTGCTCCAGTCTCCGCGATAATGCGCGGCTTCTTCATGCGCTTGGCCAGTAGGCCTTGTCCGATGGCATTGTTGATTTTATGAGCACCGGTATGACAAAGATCCTCCCGCTTCAAATAAATCCTGGCACCGCCCAGACGTCTGGTCAGCCGTTCAGCGAAATAGAGCGGCGTCGGCCGCCCGACGTATTCCTTGAGGTAGTAGGCCAATTGTCTTTGGAAGGCACGATCCTTCCGCGCTTTTGCATATTCCCGCTCCAATTCCAACAGAGCAGGCATGAGCGTTTCTGGCACATACCGGCCGCCATAGGCGCCGAAGCGGCCGTGTTGATCGGGAATCGTTGCCGGGCGGGAAAGTTTCGTATTCACGTCGGGCAGTATAAACAGGCTCAGGAAGAAGAGACAACCCTCACGGCGCCGATAAAGGCGCGGACTTTTTCATGGTCTTTTCTACCTGGAACCGATTCGACACCGCTGCTGACATCCACACCATAGGGTCGGACGGCACGAATGGCATCGGCGACATTGTCAGGGGTGAGGCCACCCGCGAGCAGAATGGATGCGGTTTTCGCGGCTTCTGACGCGAGGCGCCAGTCTGCCACCTGACCGGTTCCTCCGTAGGCCATCTCTGAAAAGGTATCGATGACGAATCCCCGTACACCGGCTCGTCCCTGATATTCCGCCAATGACAGAAAGCTGCTCCGATCCTTCAATCGCAATGCTTTCATGGCCGGACGAGATAGTTCCCGGCAGTAGGCCGCGTCTTCATTTCCATGCAGTTGAGCGAGGGCCAGGCCGCAGGTGTCCATGATGGAACGGACCGTCGCGAGTCCCTCATTGACAAAGACGCCGACAGCGGTGACCAGCGGAGGCAATCCAGCGATGATCCTGGCGGCGACGGCAGGAACAACATAGCGGGGGCTTTTCTCATAAAAGATAAATCCCAAGGCGTCGGCTCCAGCAGCCACGGCGACAGAGGCATCTTCCACGTTGGTGATGCCGCAAATCTTTACTTTGAGTCCGTTGGACATGAACTAGGCTTGCGTCGCTGCACGCACCCCCCGCAGTTCCTGAATTTTGGTCCGGACATCGTCGGCTCTGATTAGAGATTCTCCGATGAGCATGGCGTGGATTCCCATCTCGAGCAGTTGTTCGACATGGCCGCGGGTTTGGATCCCGCTCTCGCTGACGATGATTCTGTCCGATGGAATACGTGGAGCCAGCCGTTTCGTAACCGTGAGATCCGTTGTAAAGGTGGTGAGATCCCGGTTGTTGATCCCCATCATTCTGGCGTTGGGAACCCATTCCAAGACGGTATCCAGTTCACGTTCATGGTGAACTTCCATCAAGACGTCAAGCGACAGTTCCCGGGCCAGGGCGTGAAAGTCAACCAGTTGCCGACGTTCGAGTGCGGCCACGATCAATAGGATGGCGTCCGCTCCATAGGCCCGCGCCTCATAAAACTGGATCTCCTCAACCATGAATTCCTTGTTTAGGACCGGTAACGGGACCGACCGTTTGATGGCTCGGAGATAGTCAAGGCTGCCTTGAAAGAATTTCTTGTCGGTCAACACGGATAGAGCCGAGGCACCGGCTTCTTCATAGCACCGGGCGATGGCCACATGGTCGAAGTTGTCTTCAAATTCAGGACGAAGCAGGCCCAGGCTGGGCGATGCCTTTTTTACCTCGGCGATCAGCGCTGGACTCACCGAGCTTCTGGTGGCATCGAGAGCGACCGAGAATCCCAGGGGACGGGAGGTGTCCCGGATTTGCGCTTTCAGGTCGGCCAGATATCCGCGACTTTGCTTATGCCGTAATTCGGCCTTTTTGTGCTCGAGAATTCTCGCGAGGATCATGCGTGCGCGTCTTTGCTCGTGAAGGACACCAGTCTGGCGAGTTTTTCTGCGGCCGCGCCCGAGTCGATGACGTCGCCGGCCAGCCGATAGGCCTCCTGCAGCGTTTTCGCCTTCTTCCCCGCCACCAGCGCCGGCGCGGCGTTCAAACAGACGACATCCCGCTTGGCGCCCTTTCTTCCCTGCAAGATCTCTCGCGTCATGCGGGCATTTTCCTGTGGAGATCCGCCTGCCAGCTCTTTTGGAGATACCCGGTTCAGACCGAATTCATGGGGAGTCAGGACATAGTTCGACAGCACGCCGGCCTTGGCTTCAGATACCATGGTGCGCTCGGTAAGGGTAATCTCGTCGAGCCCATCCATGCCGTGAACGACGAAACAATGTTGGGAGCCAAGGTGCATGAGCACCTTCCCCAGGAGTTCAGTCAGGCGGGGCTCGTATACGCCGAGCACTTGAACGGTTGCGCCGGCAGGATTGGTCAACGGTCCAAGCAGATTGAGCATCGTACGGATGCCCATCTCCTGCCTGGGGCCTGCGCAATGACGCATGGCGCCGTGATACAAAGGCGCAAACAAAAAGCCGATTCCGACTTCGTTGATGCACTCGGAGACAAGGTCCGGCGAAAGACTGATATTCACGCCCAACTCCGACAGTACATCAGCGCTGCCGGACTTCGACGACACCGACCGGTTTCCATGCTTCGCCACGGTCAGTCCGGCCCCCGCCACGACGAAGGCGGTCGTCGTCGAGATATTGAAGGTATGACGGCCGTCGCCGCCTGTGCCGCACGTATCGATCACGAGCGGAGTGCCGACGGCAATACGAACTGCTCGAGTACGCATCGCGCGGACGGATCCCGCGATCTCCTCGACGGTCTCCCCTTTCAGGCGAAGTCCCATGAGGTAGGCCGAAATCTGCGCCGGAGTCGCGATCCCCTCCATGACCTCATTCATGACCTCTTCCGCTTCTTTCTCTGTCAGCGAGAGCCGGTCAGCCAGTTTTGCAATGGCCTCTCTGATCATGGGGATTCGCCGCGGTTATAGTTTGAGAAAATTTCGCAGCAGGTCCTTCCCCGCCGCCGTGAGAATGGACTCGGGATGGAATTGCACGCCTTCGACGCCTAGGGATCTATGGCGCATGCCCATGATTTCTCCCTCGGCGGTCTCCGCCGAAATCTCGAAGCAGGACGGAAGGCTGGAGCGATTGACGATCAGCGAATGGTACCGTGTGGCGTCGAAGGGATTGGGCAGGTGTCGGAAAATCGTCCGACCGTCGTGCCGGATGGGGGACGTTTTGCCGTGCATGAGGCGCTCGGCTCTGACGACTTCTCCTCCAAATGCAACTGCCAGCGACTGATGCCCAAGACAGACGCCCAGAAGCGGCACACGCCCGGCGAAATGCCTCATCGTTTCGATCGAGACACCCGCCTCGTTCGGCGTGCACGGTCCAGGCGATACGACGATGCGAGCGGGCTTGAGCGACTCGATTTGTTCGATCGAGATCTTATCGTTGCGATACACCTGCACGTCTTCCCCCAACTCTCCCAAGTACTGAACGAGATTGTAGGTAAACGAGTCGTAATTATCGATCATTAGCAGCATGGTGACCAGCGGTGTCTACGGTTGTTAGCCGGAACCGTCGCCTCGAGACCGTCGGCCGCTGATTAGTCGGCTCGGACGGTTCATTCCAACCCCTGCTCAGCCAGTTCAATCGCCGTCATCATGGCGCGAGCCTTGTTGCATGTCTCTTCGTATTCATGTTCAGGATTGGAATCAGCCACAATCCCGGCGCCGGCCTGCACGAACGCTTGATGGTTCTTGATGACGACGGTTCGGATGTTGATGCACATGTCCATGTTGCCTGAAAAACTGAAATATCCGACTGCCCCGGCGTACGGCCCTCGCCTGGTCGGCTCCAGCTCATCAATAATCTCCATGGCACGGATCTTCGGGGCGCCGGAAACTGTCCCCGCCGGAAAGCAGGCGCGCAAGACATCGTAGGACGTCTTGCCCGAGTCCAGGTGCCCTGTCACGTTGGAGACGATGTGCATGACGTGAGAATACCGTTCTACGTGCATGAGCGAATCGACGGTGACGGAACCGGGACGGGCGACTCGTCCGACGTCGTTGCGACCCAAGTCGACCAACATGACGTGTTCGGCCCGTTCCTTCTCGTCCGCCAGCAGACGGCGCTCAAACTGCTGGTCCTCTTCTGTGCTTTGGCCCCGGCGGCGGGTGCCGGCGATAGGCCGGACGGAGACGACGCCATCCTCACATCGCACGAGTGTTTCGGGCGACGAGCCGACCAGTTGGAGTCCTGCCACACGTAGATAGTACATATAGGGAGACGGATTGACCACACGAAGGGCCCGGTACAGTTGCAGCGGAGGGGCCTGAACATTCGTTTCCCACCGTTGAGACAAGACGGCCTGCACGACGTCACCGGATCGGATGTATTCTTTCGTCCGTGCGACCATCTTCTCGAAGTCCGCTCTGTTCATGTTCGACGTAAACGTGATGGGAAGACGCCGCCGATGAGGGCGTGTCCTGGCGAGCGGACGCTTGAGCCGCGCGATCATCCGTTCAATGCGATCAGTCGCCGCACGATAGGCCTCCTTGATATCCCGTTCCCGTGTGGACGCGACATGCGCGTTGGCCACGACTTTGATCTTGTGAGAGACATTGTCGAAAATCAGCAAGGTGTCGGTCAGGAGAAAGGCAAAATCCGGCAGATTCGTGTGCTCCTTTTGCCTGCCGGGCAACTCTTCAAACGTTCTCACCATGTCATAGCTCAAATACCCGACGGCGCCTCCCACGAAACGGGGAAGGTCCGGCACAGTGACGGGACGATAGGCAGCCATAACTTCTCGCAGTCGCTCGAGCGGATTACCCCGGCTGAGGATGCGCTTTTTCCGTTTCCCCCTGACGAGTATGAGATCCCCGCGGTCTTCGTAAATGACGGCTGGCGAGCCGCTTCCCAAAAAGGAATAGCGCGCCCATTTTTCACCGCCTTCGATGCTTTCCAGCAGATAGGCACTGGGCCCATGATCGATTTTTGCGAACGCCGACACCGGAGTCTCATAATCGGCCAGGATTTCGCGGTACAGCGGGACGAGGTTACCCTGGCCCGCGTAGTGGCGGAATTCTTCGAGGCTGAGTGAATAACGAGGTACAGACACGGTCACCGTGATTATTGTTCCTGGCTGACGACGAGTTTCTGTCCCACTTCGATGATATCGTCCGGCAGCTTGTTCCACTTACGCAGGGTATCTACTTTCACGCCATAACGCCGGCTGATGCGGTACAACGTCTCGCCTGGCTTGACGACATGAACCGTGGAAGCGCCTTTTCCTTCCACTTGTGCGTCGGTCGTTGAAGGCGTCGCGTCCGACTGGGCGTTGGTCGTCGTTCCCAACAATTCGCTGATGCTTGGTGTGGGTTCGACTGGGGGCGCTTTGCCGGCCGAGGGCGCCGCGCGCTTCATGTCCCCCCTCGCTTTGCGTTCGAGGAGCGAGGCTTCCTTGATCGCCTCGGACTCTTCCTGAACACGCGACATCTGTTCGCGTACAGCTTGAACTTGGGCGGTTAATTCCCGGTTGCGCGTTTCGTATTCCGCCAACTCACGCTTGGTCCGTTTCACCTCATTGTCGAGCTCGCCGGTCCGTTTTTCTTCCTGCGCAAGCAGCCGCTGGAAGTTCAGACTTCGCGCTTTCTCCGCTTCATATTTTTCAGTCAACACACAGCCGCTCAAAAGCAGCCCACCACACATGAGAGCGACGACCCGTATCGCCGGTCGAAGCGATGGTCTGACGCTCGTTGCCTCCATCATGGCTACCTCCTCATCGCACGAGGACTCTCTCGTGCTCTCCCGATTGCATCCGGTGCTGTGGCCTAAAAGCTTGAGTAGGATTGGATAGAATAATGGCCAACGCAGCGGAAGTCAAAGCGAATAAGGCCGCTTCGTTGACCAACCTGCGCCGCTATGGTACGGTCTTCCCGCTTCGAGGGATCATCCTGCGCCTGATAGTCTGCGCCGGTTTCTCCAAACTCAGTCTCCATGGTCACTACCGATATCCAGGCCCGAGTGGCTGCCCTGCGGCAGGAGATTCGACGCCACGATTTTCTGTACTATGTTCAGGCCAAGCCTCAAATCTCCGATTCTACCTACGATCGCTTATTTCGAGAATTAACAGAACTCGAGCAAGCCCATCCTGAGCTGGTTACGGCCGACTCCCCGACCCAGCGCGTGGGGGCTCCCCCCCTCCATTCCCTCACAAAGGTCCGCCACGAACAGGCGATGTTAAGCCTCGATTCCATCGTCGAGAAGAGCGATGTCTTGGCATTTGACCAGCGGATGAAGCGAGAACTCGGCGTGCCCGCAGTCGAATACACCGCAGAGCCAAAGTTTGACGGGCTCTCGGTGGAACTGCTCTATGAACGAGGCCTCTTCACGAGAGGAGCGACCAGAGGCGACGGGTTGACGGGGGAAGATGTCACCGTCAATCTGAAAACAATCCGGGCCTTACCGCTGCAACTGATGCCGGAAACTGGCTATCCCGATCGTCTTGTGGTGCGTGGCGAAGTCTATATGAAGCTTGACGACTTTCAAGCCATGAATCGAAAACTGACGGAGCGCGGCGAAGAGGGATTTGCGAATCCAAGAAATGCGGCCTCAGGCGCATTGCGCCAGCTGGATTCCTCGATCACGGCAGCCCGCCCGCTTGCCCTGACCTGCTATGAAATCATGGCATGGTCCGGCAAGGGATTGTCGACACACTCGGATGAGCTTGAGGCCCTGGCGCGATGGGGGTTCCCGGTCCCATTGCACCGCCTCAGATGCGACTCGATTCAAGAGGTGATCGCCTATCACCGAGACACTGAACAGATGCGCGATACGTTGCCCTACGAAATCGACGGGGTGGTGATCAAAGTCGACCGGCGAGATTGGCAGGAACAACTGGGATACAAATCGAGGAGCCCCCGCTATGCAATCGCCTACAAATTCACTCCTCGCAAGGAAATCACGAAAGTGCAGGACATCGTCGTGTCCGTTGGACGGACCGGCACCTTGACGCCGATTGCCTTGCTGACGCCGGTCGAGGTGGGAGGCGTGACGATCAGCCGAGCGACGCTTCATAACGCGGATGAGGTGGCCAGAAAGGACATACGTGTGGGCGACACGGTTCGAGTCGAGCGGGCCGGCGACGTCATTCCAGCCATCGCCGAACGCGTACCGGTTCCGGATGAGCGCCGTGGAGAACCGTTTCGGATGCCGGATCACTGTCCGATCTGCCAATCCAGCGTCGCGAGGGAAGGTGCCTATTATTATTGCACCGGACAATCAGTCTGTATGGCGCAACTCAAAGGAGCCATCGAACACTTCGCGTCGAAAAGCGCTTTGAACATTGCGGGGCTCGGAAGGAAAACGGTGGCGCAGTTGGTCGATGCAGGACTGGTTCGCTCCCTTGCGGATCTCTACAGGTTGACCAGAGAACAACTGCTCGCTTTGGAGGGTTTTGGCGAACGGTCGGCCGGTCTGTTGCTGGAGGCCATCGAACGGAGTAAAAGCGTTTCGCTCGACCGTTTCTTAATGGGTCTCGGCATCCGGCAGGTCGGACAGCACATTGCCAAAGTCCTGGCCAGGGAGTTCGGTTCACTCACTCGCATCATCGATTCAGATGACGCGAGGCTTCAACAGGTGGCGGCAATCGGCCCAGAAATCTCATCAAGCTTGGTCTCATATTTTTCAGAGGCGCACAACCGCCGCGTGATCCAAGACCTCCTCGATAGCGGATTCGACATTTCAGCCGAATCGGCTGTTTCATCCGCACGTCACACATTAAGCGGGAAAACCTTTGTCTTCACCGGCGGCCTCAAAAACCTGACCAGGGAACAAGCCGGAAAGTTGGTTGAAGAGCGAGGAGGACGAATCGCCTCCAGCGTGAGCAAGAAAACCGCGTATGTGGTCGCAGGAGCGGACGCGGGATCGAAGCTCCAACAGGCGGCCAAGATGGGCGTTACCGTCCTCACCGAAGAGGAGTTTCGGCAGCTCGTCGAATGACCAGAGCCGCTTCAGCTAACCAGATTCAAATTGGGAGCTTCGACGGCAACCGGCGTTTTTTCTTCGCGGAAGATTTGGACGCTTCGGATTGAACGTGGCTCTGCTTCGTGAATGATAATACGGCAGTTGCCGATTCTCAGCTCCTCGCCGACCTTGGGGATGCGGCCCAGCTCCTGTTGAATCAATCCGCTGATCGTCACCGCTTCGTCGCCGAGCTCGACTTTCAGGAAGTCGTTGATTTTGCGCACTTCGGTGCGACCATGGACAAGGATATGATTTTTGCCTAGACGCTTGATCAATTCCTCGGTGATGTCCGTTTCGTCCATGATTTCGCCGACGACTTCCTCGAGCAGATCTTCCAGGGTCACGATCCCCATCACGCCGCCGAATTCGTTAACCACCACGGCCATATGCCGCTTTTCCTGCTGGAATTGTTTCATGAGATCGTCTGCTGTCTTCCCGGCGGGCACAAAGATCGGCGGATAGGCAATCTCCTTCAACTTGGCGTCCGTTTGATTCTTGGCCAGCTCCGTCAAAGCCCTGCTTTTGTAAAGAATGCCGGTGATGTTGTCGAGCGTTCCATCGTAGACCGGGATGCGGGAATACTTCGAATTATACAAGAGCTCTTGAGCTTCCTTCAGACGAAGGTTACCGTCCAGAGAAAATACATAAAGCCGGGGCGTCATCGCATCTTCGGCGGTTATGTCTTTCAATTGAAAGACGTTTTTGATCATCTTGACCTTTTCGACCTCGATGGCGCCTGTTTTGCCACCCTCGTCGAGCATGATCTTCAGCTCCTCTTCCGTCACGAGCGGCAGGGTCAGTCCCTTCCCGCCTGTAAGTCGATGGATAAACGGCACCATGAGCGCCAAGATCGGTTTGAGAACCAACTGCACTCCGTAGACCGGATACGCCATGTTCAACGTCACGGGCACCGAGAATTTGGCTGCTAAGGTTTTTGGTATGACGTCGACCGACACAAGGAGCACGAACGTCAGGAGCCCGACGACGACGGCAATCGTATCATCAAAGAACGTCCGGTTGGCCCCATAGGTATTCAAAGTGAGAAATGTGGCATACATCGGGATGGCGGTTCC
>DASTJX010000304.1:0-7471 GCA_035716265.1 Nitrospira sp. | reverse complement strand
TCTCCCGGCACCGGTCGATGTGCTGCTGAACCCTGACCGGTCGCGCCGAGCCTATGGACCCGAGTTGGCCCGAAAAACATTTCAGGCACCGGAAACCATAGACCCGACGACCGGGGTTCGCTCTACGCGGCTTTCTTTCGCTTGGAGGCCGACGATTTCTTTCCCCCTTGATATTTTTGCATCAACTTTTCCCGACGCTTCACGACCTGTTGGGCAATGGTCTCCGGCTCGAAACCGCCCTCCTGGGCCTGGGGGAACATTTCGCCCTCTTCTTCCTCAATATGATGTCCGACAATCTCGCCAAGCACTTTGAACTTGGTCGCAAACTCCTCGTCTCCCGCGTCCATCTTATGCAATTCTTTGATGAGGAGCTTCGCCACGTGATGCTCTTCCTTCGCCTCGTTCACTATGTCCTCTTCCTCGACGACTTCCGCAATCGCCGGATAGACAAGCTCTTCTTCCAATGCCGCATGGACCTCGAGCGCCATAAGGGCTTCTTCGGCAATCGTGGAGCGCGTTCGTTTGTCTGCGTCCTCGAATCGAGTAAAAAGGTCCTGCACGTGACGATGATCTGTCTTCAACATCTCAAAAAGATCTGCGGAAGATTCTTCTTCGTCATCCATGCCCCGATCATCCATTTCGTCGTTTCTTGATTTGGCTTCCCGCATGGTACCCTCCTTTAGATTTCTTCACGGTCTTCGCGCCGCACGATGTTTTGGAACAACTCGAACTGCTCCTGGCAACCAACGCATCGTCTCGCAAAAGGCAGAGCTCGTAGCCGTGCCGGAGAGATAGGCGCCTCGCAATCCTCGCAGATCCCGTAGGTCCCCTCGTCGAGCCTGCGCAGGGCCTCGTCCAACTGGATCCGCTCCTGTGTGCGTGCCTCCAGTAAGGCAATCTGTTGAGCGCCGGTCGCATCACGCAAGGACATATCTTCGACATCGAGGACAGAATTGTCGCGAAAGTGCGTGTGGTTGTCGCGGTGCTGCGCGATCAGATGATCGATTTCGCGCTGGAGCGTCGAACGCCGTCCGATGAGCAAGGTGCGCAGCACTTCCGGGCGCCTCTCGTTGGTCTGATTATCCATGACAGACTCCTCGTGAATGATGATAAGCAGCTTCGCATCGGGTTCTGCAAAAGCAGGGCCAGCGCTCTCTCTGTTCCGGCCAGGCGCTGCCAGGGCGAGTTAGCAGGGACTTTGTAAGCCGCTGCTCCGGTGGAGATGCGCCACGCTCGCATAAGACGGAATAATTGTCTTCCAGCGGACAACTCGTCGGTAAGCGGCAGCAAGAGTTGAAGCGTCGGGACCAGACGACGTCGGGAATGGCCAGAATCAGATGTACTGACTTCCGACCGTCAGGAGATGAGGAAATCGCCTCCACATAGCAGAAGGTAGGCAGAGGAGCTGAACCCCTCTGCCTTTGCCGTCTTTCGTCGTATGCGACGAACTCGCGGGTCTGTCATGAAATCGAGAGTGGGCGACTCTCAGGCTCAATGACGAGCGATCCGAAACGGGGGCGCGCCCGGATCGTTCATGTCCCGTCGGTTCATCATCGACGGAAGACAACGCCTTTCTTCGTACCGCCCCCCTCGCGGAATGGGGTCGTCCTCGACCGTCTTCATGCCGCGAGGGAGGATTGCGATGTCAGATCGTCTTTCCGTTGCTGCATCGTCATGCCAAGCGCGACCACGTCTAATTGTGCGGCGGCGAGCGGTAAGATCGCGTCCTCCTCTTCCGCAACGTGCTCGATCACGGCATCCTCCAGCTCAGTGAACATTTCCCGGTAGTCGGTGCTCTTCGGATCCAGGGATTGCAGTTGCTGAATCAGTTCTCTGACCGTCCCATGACTGTCATAGGCGGCGGTGATAATTTCCGACTCCGCTTCTTCATCCGTTTCGTCCTCCAACACCTCGAGCTCGGCTCCGTCGATGTCATCCAGTGCGCCTCCCTCTTCTTGATCCCTCTCGCCGTCATCGGCGACATCCAGTCCGTTGCCCTGGGTTTCATAGTCGAGCGATTCGAGCTTTGCCTGGACTGCAGGGTACAGGAGCTCTTCTTCGAGCTTGGAATGAATCTCGAGCTCGGTGAACAGCCGCCGGGCGATCGAACTTTTGTCGTCGTCCGCGGCTCCGTGAAACTCCTCAAACAGTTTTCGAACCTGTTTATGATCCGCCTTAAGCAACTGCACTGCGTCAAGCGGTTGGGAACTCTTGGACTTCGGGGTCCGCTTTGCCATAGCTTCCTCCTTGCCGTTCACGTGAAGCCCCTGCACGTTGGGGGCGTGACGTTACCCGTTCACGACCGTCCCACCATTGGGATGTAACACTTGACCGGTTGTGTAAGATGAATCCTGCGATGCGAGAAACACATAGCTTGGGGCGACCTCCTCCGGTTGGCCGGCGCGTTTGAGCGGCACATCGGAGCCGAAAGATGCCACCTTGTCAGCCGGGAAGGTGGAAGGAATGAGAGGAGTCCAAATGGGTCCCGGGGCCACAGCGTTGACGCGAATCTGTTTGTCAGCCAGGGCTTGCGAGAGCGATCGTGTAAACGCGACGATCGCGCCCTTGGTCGACGCATAATCGAGCAGTTGCGCGCTGCCTTTATAGGCGGTGACTGACGTCGTATTGATGATGGCGCTCCCTTCCTTGAGATGAGGCAGCGCCGCCTTTCCCATGTAAAAGTACGAGAAGATGTTCGTGCGAAACGTGCGCTCCAACTGCTCCGCTGTAATCTGCTCCAAACTCTCCTGCGGGTGTTGCTCCGCCGCATTGTTCACCAGTATGTCGAGTCTGCCAAATTCACGGACCGTTTGCTGGACGGCTTGAAGACAGAATTTCTCGTCTCCGACGTCGCCGGCAATCATGAGACAGCGACGGCCCTCACCTTCAACCATTCGCTTGGTTTCCTCGGCATCCTCGTGCTCGTTCAAATAGACAATCGTGATGTCGGCGCCCTCTTTCGCGTAGGCGATCGCCACGGCACGACCGATTCCGCTGTCGCCGCCGGTGATGAGCGCCACCTTATCGCGAAGCTTTTCGCATCCGCGTTGCTGACGGTTTTCGCTTTCCGGCCGCGGAGTCATCGCTGTCTCGAGGCCGGGCTGACGGGACTGGTGTTGAGGGGGGCGCTGCTGTTCTTGTGTGTCCGGCATGTTCTCTCGTTATCTCCCTGTGGGTCCGGTGAATCCGCTGCGGGTGTTTCCCGCACTGTTGCCGCTGTGAGTCTGCCCGCCGCTTCCCGAATGGCCGCTGCCGGCACTGCCCATTCCAGAGCCAACGCCAGGCCCCGGGCTCGCTCCGCTTCCGGTCCCGCCTTGACCGGTCTTCCCCGGGCCTCGGTGTGTGCCAGGCGCAAATTTATTATGTTTGGGTTTTCCCGAAGGTGGCGCTAAGGACGACTGGGCTATTGCATGTAGCGGCGCCAACCCCACCACCACCATCAAGCTGCAAACAACGAAAAGCGATCCCAGGCGCAAAGACATTCGACAGCTCCTCACAGTCACTCTTGAGGGCGGGCTGCAAGAGACAGACCCAGACGTGCCAGGCACGCCAGGCTCGTATTACCTCTCGAGGTGAAGGACTACAGCATCCTCAATGCCCTCCGGCGGACAAAGTGTTCTGACCTAGGACAGCTGGTCCCTTGCCACAGCGGGTGGCGGGTTCCGCTCTCTCGTCAGTGCTGTCATTTACCTCTTTCACACGAGCAAAGGCATTCGATTTGCAGCTCACCACTGACCGCAATATGAATACCGCGAGAAAATTGCAGAAGCCTTCGGAATCTCAAGGCCATCAGACCTCTCGATTATCTCTTTTCGAAGTCGGACGGAATTGCTGGAGGGTCGAACGGGCTGATCGAGCCTCATTCCTGGTCGATGGCGAGGCATATTTTCGGGCCTTCCGCGAGGCTGCCATCCATGCACGCCATCACATCGTCGTCCTGGGATGGGATTTTGACAGCCGAATCAGCATGCTGATCGATCGAGAGCCGGACGGTTTTCCGGACCGCCTCGGAGAGTTCCTGCATGCTCTGCTGATTCGCAGGAGAGATCTCCATATTTATGTGCTGACCTGGGACTTTCACATGATTTACTTGAAAGAGCGGGAATGGTGGCTTCCTTCCAAACTGGTGGCACACCGGCGGCTGCATTTCTATAAAGACGGAACGCACCCGGTGGGCGCGTCCCACCATCAGAAGATCGTGGTCATCGATGATGCGTTGGCATTTGTGGGCGGAATGGATTTCGCGCAATGCCGCTGGGACACTAACCGTCATGCCGCCCATCATCCCCAGCGGGTGCTCTTGCAAAACGGGGGTCCATGCCGTCCGTTTCACGATGTTCAGCTCATGGTCAAGGGACCCGTCGCGACCGCCCTCGGAGATCTCGCTCGTGATCGTTGGCGCTTCGCGACCGGCCGCTTCATCCCGCCGGCAAAGCCTGCGCGCTTGGACCTCTGGCCTCAGGATGCCGAACCCGATTTGTCCGCCGTTCCGGTTGCCATTGCACGGACGGCGCCGCCCTTCGCGGAGCGTGCGGCGATCGGAGAGGTGGAAGCACTGTTTTTAGACAGTCTGAACAGGGCCCAGCGGTATATCTACATTGAGACGCAGTATCTGACGTCACACACGATAGCTGACTGCCTTGCGGCGCGTCTTCGAGATCCGAAAGGGCCGGAAATCGTCATGGTACTGCATCCGAATAGCGACGGCTGGCTGGAACAACACACAATGGACGTGCTACGGGGAAGAGTGCTGGAGCGACTTCGGGCGGCGGACAAATTCCACCGATTGAATCTCAACTATCCCAAAATTCCCGATCTCCACGGACAATGCATCAGCATGCACAGCAAAGTTTGCATCATCGACGATGACGTTGTCCGCGTGGGGTCGGCAAATCTCAGTAACCGCTCCATGGGATTCGATACTGAATGCGATCTGGCGATTGAAGCGGCTGGGAGTCCGGCCGTTCGGCGTGCCATCGCTAAATTCCGGCATGCCTTACTGGGGGAGCACCTCGGCGTGAGCCCGGAGGAGGTTCAACGAGAACTCGACAAGGATGGTTCGTTGATCGGAGCGGTTGAACGGCTGCGCGGTGGAGCCAGGTCACTCGGCCATTTTGACGGGACCGTGTCGGCCGATGTCAATGAGGTCGTACCCGACGAAGCGTTTATTGACCCTAGCCGTCCATACGATGCCGAATTTTTTCCCGTGGAACGGCGGAAGCCGGCTGTTCGTCAGATCGTCGCAGGCATGGCCGGATTGGTCCTGCTGGTCTTGCTGTCGGGCCTGTGGCACTGGACGCCCTTGCGCAATCACCTCGAAGTCTCCTCCCTCGTGAACTATATGGAGGACTTTGCCAGCGGGCCCTTGGCCCTGCCCATCACGATGGCTGGATTCCTCATCGGCGGACTCCTGGTCATGCCCGTACTGATTTTGATTGCGGTGACCATTCTGGCTTTCGGCCCTTGGTGGGGATTCTGGTATGCGTTAATCGGCATGACGGCAAGCGCGATGTTGACGTTCTGGATCGGCCGATTGTTCGGGCGACGGGTGGTGGATTACCTCCCGGGGTCCCGTGTGCATCGCATCAGTCGAGCATTGGCGTCGAAGGGTGTCCTGACGGTTGTCGCCCTGCGCATTGTCCCCGTCGCGCCGTTTTCGGTTCTCAATGCGATGGCCGGCGCCTCGCATATCAGGACCAGGGATTTTTTCATGGGAACCGTGCTTGGTGAGATGCCGGGTCTGGTAGGCCTCGCTGTCTTCCTTGATCAAGTGACGGAAACCATTCGTCACCCGGGGTGGAACAGCATCCTCATCTTGGTGGGAATTGCCGGCCTCATGGTGTTCGTCGCGTGGGGGCTCAGCCGCTGCTTGTCGAGCCGATCGACGGAAGGAGACCACGGGAAGTCAGCGGCATAACGATGCGCCTCACGTTCGCCACCTACAATATTCACCGCTGCGTCGGCCGGGATGGACGGTATGACCCTGGCCGCATCCGTGATGTCATTCGCGAACTGGATGCAGATGTCATTGCCGTACAAGAGATCGACGCCCCGGACCGGCATGGCCTCGAACTCGCTCACTGGTTGGGCCAAGAGTCCAAACTTCAAGTGATTGCCGGGCCCACGCTTTTGGAACGCAAAGGGCACCACGGTAATGCGGTGTTCACGCGCTGCCAGCGCGGAGAGATCCGGCTGCTGGACTTCAGCCTACCGATGTACGAACCGCGCGGTGCCATTGATCTGGACCTTTCGTGCGGAGGCGTGACGGTGCAAGTCATTGCCACCCATCTTGGCTTGCGGCCGTGGGAGCGCCGTATTCAGGTTGAGCGGCTGCTCGAACGGGTCGGCGAAAATTGCGTTCTGCTGGGGGATTTTAACGAATGGTGGCTCTGGGGACATCCTTTGCGCGCCATCAAAGCCATCTTCGGCCCCTCAAGAGCCCTGCCAACCTTTCCCTCTTTTCGGCCGGTCCTCGCGCTCGACCGGATCTGGATTCGCCCTACGGGACGTATCAAGTCCCTTGCCGTTCATCGAACGCGTCTATCGGCCAAGGCCTCGGACCATCTCCCGCTCAAGGCCGTCATCGAATGGGATTCTGATGAAAACACCGAACGACAAGCGTGACGCTCTCTCTCTTCTTCGTCAGGATCAGACGGCTTGCGGTCGTCAGGGTTCTTCTGGCGCGGTCGCAGCCACGGGTTGATCGGGTGTGATGACGACATCTGCAATGGCCGTGTCCATGACCCTGACCGCCCGGCCTTCTTCGTCGAGTCGCAGGGAGATGCGCGCACCGACAATGACGTTCTCGAACAGATAGGCCTTTGGCACCTCGAAATAAATTGGACGCCCCAAGTCTGTTCTGAGCAATCCTCGCCCGTTCAACAGATCGAGCCTCAACAAGGTGCCGGAAACAAGGTGTAGCGTCCCTTCTTTTATCTCGGGGTCTCCTGCCAGTGTGGCAACAGGATGCGTCAGTGTACCGGCGGTCAAGAGGGCCATCAGCACGGCCGTGACTCGTAATGTGGCGGTTATGGGACGGGTCATAATGCCTCCTCCTACCTAGATGGTGGATTGGCAGGGCTCCTTGCGGAGGACAACAAGCCGGAAGGTCCCGAAGGAAGCGTTGATCAGGCCTCGAACGACCAACGGCAACATCACGAACAGCGAAAACACACAAGCAATGGCAATGGGAAAGACAAGCGCCCCGTATGAAGGACCGGTGCGTGGGAGTTCGGGCAGCAGTCCGACCACCGCCAAGCTACCAAGGAACAGCGCCAGCACGAAACCGCCGATGCCTTGCCAGAAGATCCTCCATCCGATCAATACCGATTCCCAGTAAGTGAGCCGCTTCATAAACATCCGGAATATAGGTCACGTAGAACATTCAGTTTGCCGACTCTCATGTTAGGGCTGAGTAGGCGGCAGCGACGGTGTTGGCTGCGTCGGCCCGGGGGTTGGCGGCGTCGGATGC
>DASTJX010000303.1:0-4127 GCA_035716265.1 Nitrospira sp. | reverse complement strand
AAGCTCGAGCGGCTCTATGACGGCTGCCGCTACCTTGCTGAAGCAGGATTCCGCGGGAAAGTGATTCTCAACTATTCACTGAACAGTCCAAAGGAAACTGAGGAATCGCTGTTGCAAAGCGTCGAGTCCTATAAAGTGGTGGCCTCGATCCTCGGTGAAGACCGAGTCTTCCCGCTCATGTTCTTTCTCGGCATTCAACCAAATACCGACCTCGAGCAACGGCTTCTTGAAGAAGGCTACTTGTCCGCGGGTTACAATCCGCTGATGCTGACACCCACCAGCATTCGAAAGCTCCTGTACAACCCCGCACCTCTGAACAAGTTCATTGCCAAGGCTTGCCTGCGGGCCTGGGAACGCAAGCAAGGGAGCAGAGACCCCCGCAGATGGACGGGGTCTTTATCTCAACGACCGCAGGCTCAGGATTCGTATGCCGACCAAAGCTTGAGCCGCGGCATCGAAGGCAATTCCGGGCGTGATGCACTGCTGTCCCTGGAAGAGATTCTTCGTTCCCGTAGGCCGAACCCCTCGTCCGCTCAGGCACCAGAATCCCACGCCACTTCCGCCGGTTAGCTGGGCGTCACTTGTTGCATTCCACTTCTGGCCAGTGCTATCATTCGCGCTCTTTGGAACCCGGTTTGACGACAACCGGTTGGATTTTTTAATTTTTATACCACTTTGCCCAGATCCGGAGAGCGCCTGGAGGAGGCATCTCGATGTACAAGACTATCTATGTCCCGGTCGATAATTCCGACCATTCCAACCAGGCGGTGGACGTAGGTGTCCACCTGGCGAAACTGTTCGGCTCGAAGATTGTGGGAAGCCACGTGTACGCGGCGAAGATGCATGACAAGCGCTTCAAGCAGATGGAAGCGGGCCTTCCGGAAGAATACCACGATGAGAAAGAACTGGACCGGCAGCGACAGATCCATGATTCGCTGATTACTCGCGGACTTCAGATCATCACGGACTCCTACCTTGATTACGTCGACAAGAAGTGCAACGAAGCCAACCTGCCGATCGAGCGCCGTTCGCTGGAAGGGCGGAATTGGAAAGTGCTGGCGGAAGACATCAACACCAACGCCTATGATCTGGTGATCATGGGTGCCCTCGGCGTCGGAGCGGTCAAGGACAGCGTCATTGGCAGCAACACCGAACGAGTCGTCCGCCGTGTCCGCAATTCCGATATGTTGATCATCAAGAATGTCCAGCCCATCACGGGGGGGAAGATCGTCGTGGCAGTGGACGGCAGCCCCTACTCGTTCGGCGGCCTGATGACGGGGCTTCAACTCGGCAAGGCGTTGAACATGCCGGTGGAGGCGATTTCGGCCTTCGATCCCTATTTCCATTACGCGGCTTTTCACAGCATATCCGGAGTGTTGAACGAAGAGGCGGGCAAGGTCTTCCGGTTTAAGGAACAGGAGAAGCTGCACGAGGAAATCATCGATAGCGGGCTGGCCAAGATTTACCAGTCTCACCTGGACATCTCCCGCGAGATCGCCCAGGCCGAGCAGACGGACGTCAAGACGACCTTGTTGGACGGCAAGGCCTTCGAGAAGATCATCCAGTATGTCCGCAAAGACGTGCCGGCATTGTTGATCGTGGGTCGTATCGGGGTCCATAGCGACGAAGACATGGACATTGGCAGCAACACGGAGAATCTCTTGCGGACCGCTCCCTGTAACGTGTTGGTTTCCAATCGCAAATACGTGCCCCCCATCGATACTCAGGCTGAGTACACCATCGCCTGGACCGAAGAAGCGCTTCGCCGGATGGAAAAGATTCCGGTGTTCGCCCGGGGCGTCGCCAAAACCGCGATTCACAGGTATGCCATTGAAAAGGGGCATACGATCATCAGCAACACGGTCGTGGATGCGGCCGTTGGACATATTTTGCCGAAGGGCGCCATGGATGCCATGCGAGCCTTGGGTGGAAACCTGGACGCGGCCGGCATCGATCGCGACAAGATGCAGGCGGATGACGCCGTGGCAAAGGACCTCATGGGTTCGACTCTCAGCGGCATGATGACGCAGGTCGTCGAAGAGAAGCCCAAGACCTCCGACGCCACGCAGGCTTATCTCGACCGCATGACCCAGAACTACTTTGTGTGCGACGGCTGCGGCTATATCGGTAAGGGCGAAACCCCGGTCAAGTGCCCGGTATGCGGAGCCGAAGGGAACCGCTTCAAGCAGGTCGATAAGAGTATTTTCGAGGCAGCGGCCAAGACGGAGGGTGACGTCGAGACCGATCTGGCCTATGACGACGTGCCGATGCAGTGGACGAAAGATGCCAAAGAAGCCATCCGAGCCGTACCGGCGGGATTCCAGCGGCGACGCGCCAAGGCAAAGATCGAAAAGAGCGCCCGGAAGCTCGGCATGACGACAATTACCTTGGAATACGCCGCACCGATGATCAAGGAAGCCGCTTCAGAGGACTATCAGCCGATTTTCGCCAACAAGGGTGCGGGCACGTCGGCAGCTGCCGAGGCGAAGCTTGCTCAGGGCAATGGGAACGGAACGCACGATGTCCCCGCGCCGGATAAGGGCGGCGCCGGCGCAGAAGGGTCTTCCTACAACTGGACAGCGGAGGCACAGGCACGACTCGAGCGGGCGCCGGAAGGCTTCATGCGAGACTGCACGAAAGCGCTCATCATCAAGCATGCTGAGAAGATCGGTACGAGCCACATCTCATTGGAAGTCGCCAATGAAGGGATCGAGCAAGCAAAGGGCTACATGGAAGAAGCCATGAAGACCGGCAACCTCAAGGACATGATCGCCACTCTCACCGGCAAAGGCCGAGCGTAGCCCGATGGTCCATGAGTGACGTCGAATGGCCGGCTGCTTGGCCAATTGAAATCACTCGCAGAAAGAGTCTCCACTCCAGATGAACCACGTTCATGGGTAAATCTCTCCCTATCTTCAACGGTCCATCCCTCTCAGGAGCGCTCGGGTCTCTTCAGCAACAGCTCACGCAATTTTTGACACCAAAGCCGCAGACCGAGGGCCCCTATGACGGCCGGACTGTCGACGATTTTAAGCCTTACCTGGTCGCGCTCAATCTGACGAAGCGCTGTAATCTCAAATGCGACCATTGTTACCTCGATGCGACTACCAAGGCGGCTGGGGGTGACGATGAACTTTCGACGGACGAGTGTTTCCGCCTGATTGATCAGATCGCCGAGGTCAACAAAGGGTGTCTTCTGGTGATAACCGGCGGTGAGCCGCTTGTCCGTCCCGACATTCTCGACATCGCCCGTCATGCCGTGAAACTGGGTTTTATGGTGGTGTTCGGCACCAATGGCATGCTGATCGACGACCGGATGGCGAAGGAGTTGGTCGAGATCGGCGTCATGGGTGTCGGCATCAGCATCGATTCACTTGATCCGAAGAAACACAACGCGTTCCGTGGCGTGCCCGGGGCGTGGGAAGCGGCGGTGGCGGGCATTGAAGCGAGCAAACGCAACGGGCTGCAGTTCCAGGTGCACTTCAGCGCACAACCAATGAACTACCAAGAACTGCCGGCTGTGGTGGAATGGGCCCATAGCCTCGGAGCACGGGTCCTCAACGTCTTCTTCATGGTCTGCACCGGCCGCGGAGAAGAACTGACGGACATTACTCCCGCTCAATACGAGGAAGTCTTGGGCTACCTGGTGAAGTGTCAGGACGAGTATCAAGGAATGTTGGTTCGAGCCCGCTGCGCTCCGCATTTCAAACGGTTGGCCTATGAGAAGGATCCGAATTCACCGATCACCAAGGCGACAGGATACATGGGCGGCGGCTGCCTGGCCGGGACGAATTACGCTCGTGTGACGCCCAACGGTGAAGTGACACCCTGTCCCTACATGCCGCTTTCGGCGGGCAATGTCCGCGAAAACAGCTTCGTCGATCTATGGGAGAAATCTGACATCTTCAATTCGTTCCGTTATCCGCAGCTCAAGGGCAAGTGTGGCGACTGTGAGTATTCCGATATCTGCGGGGGCTGCCGGGCCCGGCCTTATGTCGATCATGGGGATTGGCTGGATGAGGACCAGTGGTGCCTGTACACGCCGAAAGGCGGCGAGAAGATCAAGGTCGCGTTCAACGTCGAAGAAACGTCAACCGTGCGGTGGGACGATGCGGCCTCGTTACGAT
>DASTJX010000302.1:0-6406 GCA_035716265.1 Nitrospira sp. | reverse complement strand
CCCCGGTTCGCCTTAACCTGGAACTGGCCAGCCTTTCTGTTCATCTCGTTTCTGTGGTTTCTCTATCGGAAGATGTATCTCTATGCCGCCGTGTATGCGATAGGGCCCATGGTTTCCACCTACCTGACTGGGGACATGACGAGCGGCATAGTCTGGAGCGTCGTAGCCGGAGCGACGGCGAATTACGTCTATTATTGGCATTGCCGTGAGCACATCGCGGCGATCAAGCAACAAGCCTGGGCTGACCATTCGAAGCAGCATCTGGCCATGAAGGAAGCCGGCGGGGTACAACCGTATGTCGTATGGGTGGGCGTCGTCTTCTATGCGTTGTTCTTCCTCACGATGTTTAAAATGATTCAGGAAGGAGGTCTGGACGCCGATAAAGTTCCACCGAAAGCCAAGCCCGCTATTATGACGAGCGCCTAGGATCCCGTCGCCGAAGTCAGGATCGGGCCAAGTCAGCGGCGGCGCTGCCACGAGATCCATGCCTGAAACCAACTCCAGTCTTGCTCGTATGCAGCTCCGCCCGAATCGGCCGACTCCTGCTTCTGTTCCAGCTGGGTATATGTGCGGGGCCAGTTTTTCTGCCACCAGCTCTTCAGTTCATCGGGCCCATAGGCCTGCCCGCCCTGGGTCAGAATACCTGCAGCAGTACACAGCGGCGCGACGAGCGGCCAGTAGCGGTCCTTTCCAAGCCCGAGACTACGAAAATGCTCCCGCAACAAGAACACCACCCAAAGTTCTGCACTATGTTTCTTGTTGTGCTTGAAGGGTTGCGTCTGACGCAAGGGGACGGGATCAAATGCCTTCACGATCGAGGTATAGTCCGGTCCACCATAGCTACCCGCCGCTTCCGCTATGCCTTCGACGATGTTCGATAATTCCAACTCCGCCACCGGAGAGGCGCTGACGTTCTGACCGGACGATGCCTCCGAAAGCGGGCTGGGAGTGGTAAGCAACTCGATTAAGGGTTTCAGTTCCCGCAGACGGGCGGCAGCGGCCTTGAGTATGTGCTCCGATTCGAGCCAGTAGTCGCTATCGCCTTTGGTCACGCGCTCGCGGCCTGCCGGCGGCAACACCGTTGGGACCCAGTAGCGCATGAGGACAAAGAGAATGTAATCGACTTGACCTCCGACCTGCGCAATGCGGTCAAGAAGGCCGCCGGCTCCCGCTGCCTTGAAAAACGATTGCGCGCGGTCAGCCACCTGTACCCGTTCGGCCATGCGCACCCACCAGCCTTCAACCTCGCGCCGTGGACCGTTGGCCGACGGAATCGTACTCATCGAAGGACTTTCCGGTGAAATCGTGCGGCATGGTACTGCCGCACTAGCTCGAAAGCAACGCTTGACTTGGAGTTCTGTTCCAGTATTCTTGGTCCCACACGTTGATTCACTTGCTCGGAGGGAATGGATGGGCCGACTAATCCTCTTGCGTCACGGCGAATCGCAGTGGAATCTCGAGAACCGGTTTACGGGATGGGTCGATGTCCCGCTCTCACCACGAGGAATACAGGAAGCGAAAAGCGCCGGCGACAAGCTTCGTCCCTTTCGCTTCGACCGTGCCTTCACATCCGTCTTGCAGCGAGCCAATGAGACGCTTCGCCTGGCACTCGAGGTGATCGGCCAAACTTCGATTCCGACGGAAAAGGACAAGGCCTTGAACGAGCGGATGTACGGCGAACTGCAAGGATTGAACAAAGCGGAGACTGCTCAAAAATACGGCGAGGATCAAGTGAAGATATGGCGACGGAGCTATGACGTCCGGCCGCCAGGAGGAGAAAGTCTCAAGGACACCGCCGAACGTGTCTTGCCCTATTATGAGAAAGCCATCAAGCCGCATGTCCTCGCGGGTGAGACCATCCTCATCGCCGCACATGGCAACAGTCTGCGCGCCCTTGTCATGGAATTGGAACAACTTTCCAAGGACCAGGTCCTGGAATTGAATATTCCAACTGGCGCCCCACTGCTCTACGAGTTGACCTCGAACGGGACTGTCACCAGCCACCGTTATTTGTAAGCCAACCCCAGCAGGTCAGTTGCCGCCTGTCGTAGCATCCGCCCATGATCGGGACCGCCGCCGCCCTAACATCGACCGCCTTAATCGTGAACCTGGCTTTCGATGTCCCTTTCGATGTCCATGGAGATGCAAGCCGTTGGGGCCGTGATTGTGCCCCAACTCGACGTCCCACATCGACACCCGATCCTGCGAACGCGTACAATGCCTCCCATGCCACAGACATTTTCCTTCCGTCCGCCCCTTTCCCGGTTGGATGTTGCCACCGAACACCTGCAGACACGACTCCTGCGCCAGGTCGGTCAGACGATCAACGACTATGGATTGATCGAAGCAGGCGATACGGTAATGGTCTGTCTGTCCGGAGGGAAGGACAGCTATGGGTTACTGGACCTCTTACTGACGCTTCAACGTCGGGCGCCTATTCACTTCGACTTGATCGCGGTCAACTTGGATCAGAAACAACCCGGCTATCCGGCCCATGTCCTCCCCGATTATCTGAGGACCACAGGAGTTCCCTTCCGGATTGAAGAACGCGATACCTATTCTATCGTCAAACGGCTGATTCCTGAGGGACAGACCACTTGCTCGTTGTGTTCCCGACTTCGCCGAGGTCATCTCTACCGCATCGCTGCAGAGCTAGATGCCACCAAAATCGCTCTGGGACATCATCGTGATGACATTCTCGAAACGCTGCTGTTGAATCTCCTATTCACCGGCAAGCTCAAAGCCATGCCGCCGAAGCTCCGCTCTAAAGACGGTCGGCATCTGGTCATTCGCCCGCTCGCCGCTGTCCGGGAAACGGATCTGATTCGTTACGCCGAACTGCGCGCGTTTCCTATCATTCCCTGTGACTTGTGCGGGTCACAGGAAAACCTCAAACGTAAACAGGCGAAAGCATTCTTGCAGGAATGGGAACGTGTGGCGCCGGGTTGCACGGATAGCATGTTCGCCGCGCTGTCCAACATCGCTCCTTCGCTGCTGATGGACCAACGACTGTTCGATTTTCGGTCCTTGCATCGCGACGAGTCGGCGGCCGGCGATGAAGACGCGTGGTTGGATCAGGAAGGCGGTTAGGTCTTGAGCTTGCTCGAAAAACGCGCGCGGAACTTCATCACCTTCGGCCCGACGACGGCGGTACAGTAGCCTTGAAAAGGATTCCGCGCGAAATATTCCTGGTGGTACGGCTCGGCTTCAAACCATGCCGGAGCAGCACTCACTTCTGTCACAATGGGGTTGGGATAGACCCGCTCGTTGGTGAGTGACGCGATCATGTCTTCCGCAATTCGTTTCTGCTCCGGGGTGTGGTAAAAAATCGCGGATCGGTACTGCGTGCCGACATCATGCCCCTGACGGTTAAGCGTGGTCGGATCATGAATCACGAAGAACGCCTCCAGTAACTCCCGATAACTGACAATGGCAGGATCGAACGAAATACGGACTGCTTCCGCATGACCGGTACGGCCGCCGCACACGGCCTCATACATAGGGCGCTCTTGATGGCCCCCTGTATAGCCGGACTCCACCGAATTGACACCTCGCATCTGGTCGAAGACCGCTTCCAGACACCAGAAGCATCCTCCCGCAAGTGTCGCAACCTCTTCCTTCATGACTCCCTGCTGCGCAAAGTGATCGGGTCGTGAACGATCGTCATGGCCATTCCTCACCCTTATATTACATGAAAGAAACCCGGCGAGCAGAGACCTGGGTCGGGAATCGAGAATGGAGCAGGGGAGCGCTGGCTAACCGGCTTTCAGATCCGCGATGACTTGCTTCAACTTGGCCCGTTCATCCGGCCGCATGACTACAAATTGAAGGCCGAACGTTCTGCCCTTGACCCATCGAACTTGCGCCTCGTCAATGCGCAATGGCCAGCTAAGACCAGGTGCGTAGATCCGGCATTCGAATGAACTATTGAGCACCACGGGGTAATCGGTTTCAATGCGACAACCTCCATCGGATAGATCCAGTGTTTTCCCGTGACCCTCACGTTGCCCACCAGAAAACGTGCTGCGAAATTGCGCCGTCAGCCTGGTGTGAGCCCTTTTTTCTTCAATACGAGGTTTCTTGAGTACCTGGGATCGTGACGGCATCGATGTGTCCCTCTCAAAATAAACCCCGACGGCTCTCATGATGAGCATCCGACGGGGGTGACTCACTGATTCCAAGTCGTGACTATTTTCTTTTCAACAGAAGGTGTCCGCGACGATTGAGTTGATAGCAGGATTCATCATGTTCGAGGCAAAATGGGCGTTCCTTCCCATAGGACACAATGCCGATCTGCTTGCTACTGAGACCCATTTCCGTGAGATAATTGCGGGCGCTCTTCGATCGTTTGTCTCCGAGAACGATGTTGTAATCAGTCGTCCCCCTTTCATCACAGTGGCCCTCGACCTTCAAGACGGCCCCCGGGTGCTCTTTCAACCACTTGGCGTTGTGATTGAGCGCCTCCATCCCGGAATCCGACAGCGTCCATTGATCAAACCCAAAGAAGACATCCTTCAGACCGGCCTCCACAGCGGCTTGCTCCTCTTTTGACAATTCCGCACGATGACGCATGCTCCCTGTGGCCGGTGAGACGGAGGCGATGCCGCCACCGTGAGAAAGATATTCATCCGATGGATTCTGGGAAAATCCGCTCAACTCCTGACCAGGGCCGCCTTGACCTAAACCCGGGAAATCGGGATTCACGCCCTGGCCATGCCATCCTGAGCCGGCCCCTCCGTTGGATGAACCGGCCATTTCACCGCCATCTGCCTGCAACCATTTCATCCCGCATCCAGCTGTGGCGGACACGGTCAGACACAAAGCCGCTACGAGAACGCTCTTGCTTAGACTGGCCTTCATGGTGTTCCCCCATTCCCTATTGTGGCAGTTAACTCACTGCAACAACTATAGCACCGGATTTACAAGACAGAGCTTAGGGGAGGAGATATGCGAAGGCGCTGAAAATTATGAGGTTTTAGCGGTGCGAGGGATGGCGCTACCCTGGAGATCCGGCGCGTTACACCACGAACTAGAATTGCGCCGAACGCCGATCCGCCCAGCGCACGGGACGCATGACCGTACTCAAGGCTGCGACCGCGCAGATCATGGCCAGCATGAGCAATCCCACCATCAAGAAGAATGCGGCCCTTACATCATGGAGCATGACATGATTCATCGAAGTTTCCTTCCGCGTTGATTCAGGGTCCTACCCGCTGTGCCAACCACAACGGCAAAGCCACCGGTCCATGGGATCAACTTTCGTCAGCCAGCATCCGCAACAAGGGCAGTGCCTTGTCCACACCTGCCTTCTGCCACGATCAATGCATCCGGTTGGCGTCCCATCGGGATGTCTCATCGGGTGTTGTTCATAGAATAGCACTTTCAAGCTCCTCCGGTCTTCACCAACCTTATTTTAGCCTACAACGGGATAGGTCAAAAATCCATGCAGCTTAAGTGGGGAGTGGGGCAGAGTCAGGCCACGGCGATAGCGGCTAAGTACTTGAGTCAAAATGGAATATCATCGCTTTACTAGAAACCTGTTCTCAGAGAACGACGTCCCTGGTGTCACACCCATGGGATTTCGTCACGACATGACCACTGAACAACCGACGCACGCTGTCCCTGCGATTTATACCGCGTCATACTCGTGGTTCACATGCAGCAAGGCATCCAATTTCCTCTGTACCGAACCAGGCAGGCAGGCCAGGCGCTCCTTTGGAACATACTTTGCCGCTTCAGCCGGGGTATACACGAATGCATGGTATTCTTGTTCCAATTCTTTTCGTGCTTGAGCGTTCCCTTTCGCGGCCAGCCTCAGTAAGACACGACGATGTTCCGCTTCTTCCTCGGTTGTATTCCACATCGTATTCCTTCCAGGGGCTACGGCTCTGCCAGAGCCCCGATCATAGGTGGTTGCGGCTGTTGACCAATTGCATGGTGCGCGGCTTCCTTCGCCCGCTCGACAGCATCGTTAGAGGGCAGGAAGACCAAAAACAGTATAAGGATTCCTACCAACAAGACCAGGATACCCAGTGGGGCCCAATCACTCCGCCATCGGGCCCCACGCGTTCTTAGTCGGGCCGAGCGTCTCTGCAACCACAGAGAATGCGCCAATATAGGATCGGTCGATGATGGAGCCATGCCGGGCCCAGACTTCTTGAACGTCGATATTGGACCAGTGCTACTCCCCCGCACCGGTGCAAGGCAAAGCTCATGCCTCCACCGCTGATGTAAATCGCGAACAGATGCGAGAGATTTCCTAGGTTAGCTTTTCTAGTGGGATAATTTATCCCTAATTAAGGATATCTTGTCCCGGATCGGCAGACAAAAGTCCTGCAATGACGAAGGCTATAGGCATGGTTCCGGCATCAAATTCTCGACTCTTCCGGTTGCTAACAGGTTAGAC
>DASTJX010000301.1:0-12368 GCA_035716265.1 Nitrospira sp. | reverse complement strand
GCATGATTTATTGGATACACGTCGCGCACTCCATCGATCGGGTGACGTTGCACAAAGATCGATGCTCTGAAGTGCCATCCTCGCAGACCTCAACCGACTATTGGGGGGGAGGCTGGTACGATTATCCGGATAAGGAGCGCGCGCTTGCGGCGATGGAACAAGCTGGACCCACTGACCTTCGCCGCTGTCCCCTGTGCAAGCCTTAGCAAGGACGTTGGAAAGAGGGGCGCTGGGTTTCTTCTCCCAGCGCGCAGTTCCTCAACGCGCTTCGCTCGCTCCACGTGGACGGGAATGGCGTGTCCCGCGAGAAACAATCGTCGGGCGGGTGAAAGCCATCGTCGAAGTTGGTGGGGGGGGGACCAGAGGCTTTGTGAACATCCTGCAAATGATCTGAGCTGACGCCGCTCTTAATTCCGGAAATCCCAACATTTTCCACGTTCATGCCTCGACTCGCACTGCTGCTCAGCACCTTTATTTGGGGGGCCACGTTTCCGGCGACCAAAGCGGCTCTGGAGCAGATGCCGCCACTGACTTTCCTGTGCGTGCGTTTCCTGCTTGGCACGGTGCTCGTGGCGGCCTGGTTTGCGTTGGTGCGTCATCGCCTTCGCCGGGAAGGCGGTGTCTTATCTGCAAGCGCGACCGCCACCATCTTCCTGTTTTTCGGCTACGTGCTGCAGACCGTTGGCTTGTATTACACCACCGCTTCGAACAGCGCATTTCTGACTGCGTTGTACGTCATTATCGTGCCTCTCATGTTGCGTCGGTTCGATCGCCGCGTGATTGCGGCTACGACGATTGCGACAGTGGGACTGTGGCTCCTGGTCAAGCCAAGTGCCGTGGTGAATTTAGGCGATCTCATGACCGTGGGATGTGCCGTGGCCTTTGCCGGGCATATCGTGTGTCTCGAACGGTATACTCGTCTGTTCGATGCGCCATCGTTACTCTTGTGGCAGGTGAGTGCGATGACGCTGCTGTTCCTGCCGATGATGGCGGGGGAACAGCCCGCGGCCTCTGCGTTTGCGCCCTCGGCCGTGCTCATGATTGGTCTTGCAGTGACGGGCATTTTTGCCACAGGGGCGTTTGCCGTGCAAATGTGGGCGCAGCAACTGATTCCGGCCCAGCAAGTCGCCTTGATTTTTGCTTCCGAGCCCGCGTATGCGGCCTGGCTCTCATGGTATTTTCTCGGGGAAACACTCGATCTTCAGGGATGGATTGGAAGTGGATTGATATTGATCGCGGTGCTGATCGGCGCCTTTGCCTCAAGCCCGCAACAGCCTGCTCCTCTCGTTGAACCAGCGTAAGAGTCGGATGGCTCAGAAGTTCGGCAATGGGCGGTGGGTACAGGAAGGCTTTCTGGATAATCGTATCCAGGGGACCGTCGTGGGCCGTATCGTGATTGCTGCCGTTGGGCCAGTGGATCTGTATCTGCGAGGGGATTTCAAGGCCGACATTGCCGGCCAGGTTATTCAGTTTCGGAACAGCCGTTTCGAGGACGATGAGCTGGCGGGGCATGTGATCGGCGATATTGAGAATCCACAGATCGGAACCGTCAACCTCATTTCATTCGATCCGCACCCCAATCTGGTTCCGCATCCTTACGTGGAGTGGTTTTCCTCACGTTCCGATCATTACCGATTTGAACTGGACCCCCAGGACGCCTGGGTTGTCCCGACCAAGGACTGGGCAGCCATTGATCAGCAAAGCCGGCAGATTCGAGTGGCATTGGCCGCACAGGCGGTCGAGCGGCCGAAGGGGGAAGAGTCGGATTGGACGTAGAGGTCGGATCGTCTAACTTTCTACTGCGGTGAGCGGTACCCCTATTGTCTCCTCTTTTCGTTTCTGCTCTCGAACGTACACAGGCACACCCCGAACATCCCACACGAGCCCGAGCCACTCCATAAGCTTCAGGCAGTAGTAGGTCATGTCGATTTCCCACCAGTAGAATCCCTGCCGCGTCGAAGCAGGATAGAAATGGTGATTGTTGTGCCAGCCTTCGCCCATCGTGATCAGTGCCAAGAGAAAATTGTTACGGCTGTCGTCGCCAGTCTCGTAGCGCTGAGACCCGTACACATGCGAGAGCGAGTTAATGGTGCATGTGCCGTGGATGAGGGCAACGGTCGAAATGAAGAATCCCCAAATGAGCATTTGCGGTCCATTCGTTCCGAGATGGGGGGCATAGATCTCCAAGACTTTTCCGAAACCGAACATGGCAAACCCGGCGATCGTGGGAACGAGGATGTCAAACCGGTCCAGGAAACGCAGTTCTGGATACTTCGCAAAGTCGGCGATGCCTTTTAAACGTGGGGCAAAGTGCGTCTGCGAGGTAAACCATCCGATATGAGACCACAGAAAGCCCTGACGGGGCGAGTGCACATCATCTGCAGAATCCGAGGCGATATGATGATGGCGATGATGGCCGGCCCACCAGAGGGGTCCACGCTGGGCGCAGGTTCCCCCGAGCACAGCGAATGCAAACTGCACGGCACGGGAAGTCTTGAACGTGCGGTGTGAGAAATACCGGTGATACCAACCGGTGATGGCAAACATTCTCACGTAATAAAACGCCACCGCGACTGCCACTGCGGTCCAGCTGGTTCCTACCCAAATCACGCCCAGGCACATGGCATGCACGGCAATGATTGGTATGCACCGCAGCCAGTCCATTTTCGGGACGCCGTCCGTTTTCATGTACTCAAGGCCGGCCCAGGAATCGAACCATCGCAAAACTGTAAACCAAAGGTCTTGGGCCTTGGTCGGTTGAAGAGTGCGCACATCGGACATTCGGATTACCTCCAATCAATCTCCGGCGAATTCCCGGACACACACAGCGTCCTGAATCTCAGTAAGGCCTCGGCACTTGAAGGTGTTTCACGAGGCGGGCTGCACAATCCAAGGCGCTATCAGACGCTCCATCACCAGCCCTGGACGACGGGATTGCATTATACATCAAATCTCTCCAAATAGTAGGCCTAATCGTATTCTTCAATTGTACCGGATAGTTCCACTGTGTCTACTGAAGCGTAAAATCACGAAGTTGGTCTCCCGCAAGTCATGAACATTGATTTAGATATGGCTTATCAGGCCCAGGTCAACACCGGATCTTTCGTAGCCCGGCGACTGAATAGAGACTTTGAGCCCATCCTGCTAGAATGCCACACCTATGAATGATCGCTTTCTGAAAGCCTGCAGGCGGGAGCCGGTCGATTGCACGCCCGTCTGGTTCATGCGGCAAGCCGGTCGGTACATGGCCGAGTACCGCTCGCTTCGTGCGAAGTACTCAATGCTCTCACTCTGTAAGACCCCGGAGTTGGCGGCGCGAGTGACGCTTCAACCGATCGACCGCTTTCCCCTGGATGCCGCAATTATCTTTGCTGACATTCTCCTGCCACTGGAGGCGATGGGATTGGATCTGGAATTTGCCGAGGGCGAAGGCCCGGTCATCCATAATCCGGTACGGACGCGCGCCGATGTTGACCGCCTGAAAGCGATTGACGGAACAGAATTAGAGTATGTGGCCCAGGCGGTGAGCGAGGCGCGGAAGGCGTTGAACGATCGGGTCCCGCTCATCGGATTTGCCGGGGCGCCGTTCACGCTTGCCAGCTATGCCATCGAAGGCGGCGGGTCCCGCAACTACGTGCTGACGAAATCCCTGATGTACCGTGAACCGGACGTCTGGCATCAGTTGATGGATAAGCTGGCCAGGGTCGTCACCGGCTATCTCAGGCGGCAGATCAGGGCAGGAGCTCAAGCCGTTCAATTGTTCGATAGCTGGGTCGGCTGTCTTTCGGCCGGTGATTATGCCGAGTATGTCAAACCGCATGTGCAGCTGATTTTTTCCGGATTAGAACGCGAAGGCGTCCCCCTGATCCATTTCGGGACCGGTACGACGGCGATTTTGCGTCAGATGCGCGAAGCGGGCGGCGATGTCATCGGGGTGGATTGGCGGATTCACCTTGATGAGGCCTGGGCCATGATCGGGCATGACCGCGCCGTCCAGGGGAACCTCGATCCGGTTGCGCTCTACGCCCCTCTCCATGAAATCGAGCGTCGCGTCGAGGACATCTTGCGGCGCGCGGCAGGCCGCAACGGACATGTGTTCAATCTCGGACACGGCATCCTGCCGACCACCCCGGTCGAACATGTCGAGGCCGCCATCAACATCATCCACAAACTGAGCACGAGATAGCTGCGGCCTCCGGAAGGCGCCCACCATGAGCCTCGCCGCCTGCTACTGAAATCACACGAAAGGATTGATCGCCAGAATGCCGAATTCCCTCGCAGTGTTATTAATGGCCATGGGAGGCCCCGATTGTCTCGAGAACGTCGAGCCGTTTCTCCTCGACGTGCGCGGCGGCCGCCCCACTCCACCGGAGCTTGTGGCTGAGATACGGGAGCGCTACCGGGCGACTGGTGGAAAATCTCCCGCAGTCGGCATCACGATGAACGTGGCGACGAAACTCGAACGGCGGTTGAACGAGTCGGGTCGTGCCCGGTATCGGGTCTACGTTGGCCTGCGGCATTGGCATCCGTTCATCAAAGAGACCTATGCCCGGTTGATGAAAGACGAACCCGATCACATCATTGGATTGTGTATGGCGCCGCAGCAGTCGTCGTTGAGCACGGGCGCCTACCGCCAGAAATTAGAGGAGGCCCAGGCCGCCCTGAGCGATCATCGCTCGGTGAGTTTCATCGCTAGTTGGAACCGGCACCCCCGACTGGTTGCCGCGATCGCGGAGAACATCCAAGAGGGGCTCCACAAGTTTTCTGCTCTCGAACGTGCGGAGGTCATAGTCCTCTTCACTGCCCATAGCCTGCCGCAACGGATCATAGCCATGAACGATCCGTATCCGGACGAGGTGAAGGACACGGTCGCAGCGGTGACCGCTCTATTGGGCAAACAGGCCACTGCCTTTGCCTACCAAAGCCAGGGACGGTCTGGTGAGTCCTGGCTTGGGCCCAGCGTCGAAGCCACTGTTGAAGAATTGGCTCGCGCGGGACGACGACACGTGCTCGTCGCCCCGATCGGTTTCCTGTGCGATCACGTCGAGACGCTGTACGATATCGACATAGAATTGAAGCAATCGGCGGCGCGAAGCGGCGTTCAGCTTGAGCGCATCGCCATGTTGAACGATGGTCCCGCCTTGATCGACATACTTGCGGATGTCGTCGCCGCCCATGAAAGTTCATTAGCCATCCCCTCGTGAAGAATCCCTCGACAGTTGCAATTATCGGTGGAGGCATTTCAGGCCTGGCAACGGCCCATGCGCTCATGGAGGGAGCCGAGGCAAAGGGATTGGCGCTTCGCTGTATGGTGCTGGAAAGCGGTGCGGCCTGGGGCGGGAAAATCGTTACCCATACAATAGGCGAGCTCGTCACCGAAGCCGGCCCCGATTCCTTTCTGTCCAGCAAACCCGCCGGCTTGCAGCTCGTCCAAAAGCTCGGATTGAACGATCAGCTCATCAATACGAATGAAACCGGCAAGAAGGCGTTTGTCTATCTCGGCGGCCGACTCCGGGAATTGCCCGAAGGCCTCATCGCCATCGCGCCGGGACACATCCGACCGTTCCTCAAAAGCGGCTTGTTGTCTTTCGGAGGCTTCGCCCGAATGGGAATGGACTTGATCTTGCCCGCCAAGCGGTCCTCGGTTGATGAATCGCTCGCCTCGTTTGTCCGCCGGCGGTTCGGACAGCAGGCGTTCGAGCGCATGATGGAACCGTTGATGGCAGGCATCTACGCCGGCGACGCCGAAGAACTGAGTGTCCGCGCGACGTTTCCGCGCTTTGTCGAGCTAGAGCAGGAACATGGAAGTGTCCTGCGGGGCATGATGAGCGTGCGTGCGAGGCAGAATGGCGCCGGGCGGACCGAGGCCAAGCGAACGATGTTCGTCACTCTGAAGCGTGGTCTTCAAGAGTTGGTGACGGCGTTGGTCCGTCGGTTGACCGACCAGGGCGTCCTGCTGAGAAGCGGCATGACCGTGGAGTCGTTGCGAGTGCGCTCCAGTCAAGCCGGGCGGTGGACCTACGACATGATGCTCCAAGATAGGTCGGCTTTTTCCGCCGATAGTCTCGTGCTGGCGACACCGGCCTATGTGGCTGCGGACCTGTTGCGGCCGCTGACGCCGATCGCGGCTGGCCTCCTTGAGACCATCTCCTATGCGTCGACTGCAACGATTGCACTCGCGTATCCAGGCTCAGTCGTTGGCGGAGCCGTACAAGGGTTTGGGTTTGTTGTTCCGCGCCTTGAGAAGCGGGACCTCATCGCCGCCACCTGGACGTCGCTCAAGTGGCCGCATCGTGCGCCACCAGATCAGCTCATGGTCCGTTGCTACGTGGGCGGGGCGGGGAGGGAAGCCATTCTCGCCCTCGAGGATGCAGCGCTCGTCGGGCGCGTCAAAACTGAACTGAGAGAGATCTGCGGCATTGTGGCCGAACCAACCTACACGGAAGTGAATCGTTGGATGCACGCGATGCCTCAATACCGCCTCGGACACCTCGAGCGCCTCGCGCAAACTGAGGTTGCATTGAGCCGATACGGCGGGGTATTCCTCACAGGCTCAGCCTATCGAGGCGTCGGGATTCCTGATTGTATCCGCGATGGAGCGGTCGCGGCAGACAAAGTCATGCGATACCTCTCGGGAGAACGTCTGTAAAGGATCGTGCAATGGCGACGACGAATGCCCTGAAGATTCTCGGAGTGGCAGGTCCTTTTCGTGAACCGCGTGAACCGGCCTTTTCCTACGATTATTCCATCCAGCGGCCCCATTGGCCGATGCCCCATGCGGTGCGTGTGAAGGTCGCCATCGCAGAAGAACTGGATGTGCTGAGAGGCAGAATTCTCGGCCCCGTCAGCGGCTCGCCCGGGCAACAGTTGCTTGTGTCGCAGCTCCTCACGCGAAAGATTGCCGACGAAAAGATACGGATCGCCGATCAGGACGGCCTGCTGTCGGGGCGTGCCGATGTCGTCGTCCCCCCGTTTGCCGGCCCGCTCGCGCATTTGTTTGCCCGGCTTGAATCCTGGCTCGACCAGCATGGTGAGGCGGTGCGTATCGAAATCAAGGAGCGGGTCAAAATATAAGCGCTACCGCAAGGATGATGGGAAGCACCTCCGCTCTGGACACTCAAGAGGAACCGTCTAGAAGACTTTCCTGAAGTGCTTGGAATGAACCCCTGATCCGTCTGCAAATCCGATCGATGCGGTATCGGGTGCGCCGGTATCGTTGAGATCGATGCGGTAGTGCCCACGGATTTCTTCCATGGCCACTTCGAAGGGGACGCGATCGGGGTAGAGACCTCCTGGCGCGTGGGCGCCCCGGGAGAGTGTACGAATCACGTCTGCCTCGGCGTACGTTGGATTCGAAAGCACATAGATGTCCGCCACGGCATGGTCACCCAGCTTGTGGCCTGGAGTCGTTGCGGGAATCAGATCTGTGAGTGTGCCGGCCAGGCGTTCTTTCTTCAGTCGTTTCAGTAACCCCACCACCTGACTTTCTGTCGCCTGCGCGGGCACGACCAGGCTCACGGCATTCATATCGGAAACTGTCGCCTCGACCTTGAAGATCACTGGGGCAGCCTCAGGATCCTCAATCCCGGGGCCGGCAGGGCCTTCCGTCCCAGTGGCCTGCTTGTTGCGCGAACTGGGGACGATGAGGGCGACGAACAGCCAGAGCCCGAGCAGGATGCCAAAGACGACGACCAGCGGATGCAGGCCGGCACGCTTGCCTTCCTGATAAGGACCTTGGTCTTCTGCCATTACCGCCTCATGTCGCGCCTTGCGACTCTCGCTGTTTCGCTTCTTCCCACCAACGGTTCATTTCGTCGAATGACAGGTCAGCAACACCGCGGCCGGATTGGGCCGCTTGCCGTTCGATATAGTGAAATCGTTCTGCAAAACGATTGACCGCCTGGCGCAACGCATCCTCCGGATTCACTTTGAGGAAGCGGGAGAGATTGACGAGCGAAAACAGGACATCTCCGAACTCTGCGGTGATCTCACGTTGCCTGGCGCTTGTGTCTCCTTCGTCCGACGGCGGCCGCAAGGCGGCGCGGAGTTCGTGAATCTCCTCCTCGATCTTGGTCAACACCTGATCGAACCCGGCTTGGTCATGATTCCAATCGAACCCCACGCGTGACGCCCGTGCCTGTACTTGATAGGCCCGTAAGAGCGCCGGAAGGGTCTGCGGCACTCCGTCGATCGCAGAAGCCGGGCGGCCTTCTGCCTGACGCTCCGCGCGTTTGATTTCCTCCCATTTGGCGAGAACCTGCTCCGCATTCGTTGGGGTTGGATCGTCGGCGCCGTCAGGGAAGACATGCGGATGCCGCCTCACGAGCTTGTCGGCCAATTGGTTCAGCACATCGTCGATGGTAAAGGTGCCGGACTCCGCCGCAATTTGGCTGTGAAAGAGCACCTGAAGCAGGACGTCGCCCAGTTCTTCGGCAAGCTTTTTGTGATCGCGCCGGTCGATGGTTTCAAGGGCTTCGTAGGTTTCTTCGAGCAGGTAAGGTTTCAACGACTCATGCGTCTGTTTCCGGTCCCATGGGCAGCCGTTCGGCGCACGTAACGCCGCCATCAGCTCCGTCAATTTCTGAAATCGTTGGGACAACAGACCGGCTCCTTGTTGTTGCCGAAGGTGCCTATTATACCCCGTTCGGCACCGGCTTCAACGAAGTTGCGTGGCCGCAGGCCCTATGGTAGGCTCGAAAATCTTCCATGGAGGCAGGCGTGGCAGGCGAAAAAGAGGAAGGGTTCGTCATTCGGGATCGTCGTGGCAGCGGCGCGGGGTCCGAGCAATCGGCTCCGCCCTACGCGGCAGCGCAAGAAGTCCACTCTTCGCCGACAGCGGGCGCCGAAACCGGCAGCGGGGTGCCCGTCACCTTCGCTTCCTTCGTGATCTCGCTCGGAAGCTCGTCCCTCATGCTCATGGGAGAGCAATTGGATCCGCAGCAGCCCGCCATGCCGGTCAATCTGCCCCAGGCGAAAGAGATCATTGATCTCCTTTCGGTGTTGGATGCCAAGACGAAGGGTAATCTCTCGACCGAAGAACAAACGGTCTTGCGGGATATGCTCTACGCGTTACGCATGAAGTATGTTAGTTTGACTTCGAAGTAATCCCACTAGTCCCGCACTCCTGGTCCTCACCGGAGCCTAGCAGCCTTTTGAGCCTGTCCGCTATTTCCGCTATAGTGAGTGCTCTTACCCGTCATGCGATCGCGTCACGGAGAGGGCTCCCGGGGTGACTGAACAGCGGAAAAGCAATGTGACTCCTGCCTGGACCGGTCCTGAGCGCCGGGCGGTGCCGGATCAGCCGCGCGGCGGATCAACCCCCGATGCCACGCTTCTCCTTCCAGAGCCGGAACGTCATAAGCGTCATTTGCGGCCGGTCTGGATACTGCTGTTATTTCTCATTCCTTGTCTCGCGCTGACCTTCTATTACGGTCAGGTCGTCGTGCCCGGCGGCGAAGATCCGGATTCCTTTTTCCCCACCACCAGCTATGCCCTTGTTCTCCTGCTGATCAACCTCGATTTGATCGGCTTTGTCGTGCTGCTCCTCCTCCTGTCTCGCAATGTTATCAAGGCCTACTTCGAACGACGACATCGCTTGTTCGGTTCTGGTTTTCGCACGAAGCTTGTCGCCGCCTTTATCGGGTTTTCGCTCATCCCGACGGTGCTGTTGGCGTTTGTGGCCAGCGGCCTGGTGAATAAGGCGGTGGACGTGTGGTTCAGCGATCAAATCGACCATGTCATGCGCGATTCCTACGAAGTCGCCAAGATGCAGCATGCCGGCCATATTACGCTTGCCGTCAACAGCGCCCGTGCCATCAGTCACGAAATTTTCAGGGAAGATATGCTGCTGTCCGAGCAGCGCGATCTCTTGGTCGCGGCCATGGCGCGCAAGCGGGTGGAATTCGGTGTGGCCGGTATCGAAGTGTACTCTGCCAAAATGGAAACGTTGACGAAGTCGCTCGATGTCGAGGTGCCCGCGGGCGTGCTCGATTTGCCGATCGGTCAGCTCGTCCTGCAGGCGATCAATGGGAAGCAGGAAACGAACACCGTTCAGGAGGCCGCGACCGGCAGACTGGTCCGGGCCGCGGCTCCGGTGGCCGCAAGCGGACGGGGCAACGAAGTCGGCGGGGTGGTCGTGGTCGATGCCTACGTGCCCGAATCGCTGTTGGCCAAGATGGACGGCATCGGGCGGCAATATGAAGAGTATAAGCAGATTAAGGCGATGAAGAACCCGATCAAAGCCGGCGCCTATTTGTTCGTTGCCGTGATCACGGTGCTGATTTTGTTTGGTGCCTCGTGGTTCGGATTCTACGTGGCGCGCAGCATTACGGTTCCGATCCAGCGTTTGGCGGAAGCCACGGACGCGATCGCGCAAGGCGATCTTTCGGTGCGCATCGACGCCAAAGCGACCGACGAGATCGGCACGCTGATCGATTCGTTCAACCGTATGACCGCCGATTTGCAAAGCAGCAAGTCAACGATCGAGTCTGCCAACCTGTCCTTACGCCGGAACAATCTCGAGTTGGACCGCCGCCGCGCCTACATCGAAACCGTCGTCGACACGATTGCGGCCGGACTGCTGTCCATCGACAGGAACGGGGTCGTGACCAATTTCAACCCATCCGGCGAGCGGATTCTTGGCCTGTCAGCCGGCCGCGTCCAGGGTCGCCCGGCTAACGAAGCCTTCAAGGAGTTCGGCCTGACGCTGTTTCAGACCATCTACGATCGCATGCTTCAGGATCAGCGTGATGATCTGACTCTCGACGGTACGATCGAAGTTGAGGGGAAGTTCCTCACCGTAGCGCTGCACGGGTCGAGAATGAAAGATGAACAGGGACAGGATCTCGGCGTCGTCCTGGTGTTTGAAGACCTGACCGAACTGCTCAAGGCACAAAAGGTCGCAGCATGGCAGGAAGTCGCGCGCCGGGTTGCGCATGAAATCAAGAATCCTCTGACGCCCATTCAGTTGTCCGCCCAGCGAATGCGCAAGAAATTTATGGAGAAAGCCCCGGACTTCGATCGAGTGTTTGACGAGTCGACCAACGTCATAGTGAACGAGGTCGCCAGTCTCAAGCATATGGTCGATGAGTTCTCGAAGTTCGCCAGATTACCGGCTCCCCAGTTGGTGCTGCAGTCGCTGCATGACGTGATCAATGAAGTGATCTCCTTGTATCGGGGGGGGCATAAAGATCTCGAGTTGATCGTGCATCTCGATGAGGACTTGCCGCGCTTGAAGTTTGATTGGGAACAGATCAAGCGTGTGCTGGTCAATCTGCTCGACAATGCGATTCAGGCCATGAATCAAAAAGGGCGGGTCTGGATTACGACCCAATATGACACCAAACGGCGCCGAGCCGTGGTGTCTATTGCCGATGAGGGTAGCGGCATCGCGCCCGAGGATCAGGAGAAGCTGTTTGTGCCCTATTTCACCAGGAAGAAAACAGGGACGGGGCTAGGACTGGCGATCGTTCGCCGCATCATTACAGATCATGACGGCCACATTTCGGCCGGCAACAATCAGCCGCGCGGCGCCGTGTTTACCTTTGAATTGCCGGTCTAGGGGAGCACGTCAAGGCTATGTCAGCGTCGATCTTGGTCGTGGATGATGAGGAAGCGATCGTGTCATCGCTGGGCAGTATCCTCCAGGACGAGGGCTATGAGGTGGCCGTGGCCAAAAGCGGCACCGAAGCGCTGAAGATCTATACAGTCGATCCTCCCGATCTCATGCTGCTGGATATTTGGATGCCTGAAATGGACGGCCTGGAAACGTTGCGCCGCGTCAAAGAACTCGTGCCGACCGCTCAGGTCATGGTGATGTCCGGCCATGGCTCCATCGAAACGGCGGTGAAAGCCATCAAGCTGGGGGCCTATGACTACATCGAGAAGCCGCTGTCCCTTGAAAACGTCACCCTGCGGGTCAAGCATGCGTTAGAGCAATTCAGGCTGGAGGAAGAAAATCGGTCGCTTCGCACCAAGGTGCAACGGAAATTCGAACTCGTCGGGCAATCTCCCGGCATGCAGCAGCTGCGGCAATTGATCGATACGGCAGGGCCGACCAACAGCCGCGTGCTCGTCGGAGGCGAGAACGGGACCGGCAAGGAATTGGTGGCGCGCGCAATTCATCTTAAGAGCGCCCGAGCGGACCGTCCATTTGTGGCCGTCAACTGCGCTGCGATCCCCGAAACCCTCATTGAGAGCGAACTCTTCGGACACGAAAAGGGATCGTTTAGCGGCGCCACGTCGATGAAGCGCGGACAATTCGAGCAGGCCGATGGGGGAACGCTGTTTTTGGACGAGATCGGCGACATGAGTTTGAACACCCAGGCCAAGGTGCTCCGTGCACTTCAGGAACAACAATTCAACCGGGT
>DASTJX010000300.1:0-6670 GCA_035716265.1 Nitrospira sp. | reverse complement strand
AGCTTCCCGCCGAGGGATTGAGCATTGTGCTTGACGGCTTCGGCTCGCTCGATCCCCTTATCCTTCATCGATTGGAGTCCGTGCTGCGTGAACTTCACGAGACTGACATAGGTCTGCATGGTGAGTCCTCCCGGGTGAGGTGTGAAGTGCGCTGTTCGGCAAATTGTAGGGAATGTAGAGGACGGATGATAGACCCCGCCCTCGAGCCAGAGGCCCAGCAAACTCGTTCCGGTGTGCACCTCTCGTACATCGCGGTGGATGTTCATACTCCGTCGCTCGGCAGCGACAAGAAGAGCAGCTTAGTGACCATTGTTGAACGTGAGGTCCTGGGAGGGTCAGCTTACGCAGACAAGGGGTTTTCCTAGGCTGACCGCTGCTCAAAAGCGGCACATAGTAAGATCGACCAGGCGTTCCTCACCATAAGAACATGGAGGCATGAACCATGGATATTCAGCGCGCCGTCAAGACATTCATCGCAGAAGGGAAGGATTTGTACCAACGACTGCGCTCCGGTGGTGAGGGACTGTCCGATCTGGATCTGGTCGCGCTCCGAGAGCAGCTCTACATTCTTGATACGGAGGCTGGTCATTTGCAGGAGCTCAAGGATTCCAGATCAGAGGGAGCGGAGTTCATCTTCAGTAATAGGCCACCTATTGTCCAGCCGTTCAGCCGCAAAGCGGCCTAGTTGAACATAGCCTTTCTGAATCGAAAATCCCACGGCGCCTCGGCCCGGCGGTCATTTCCGCTCCCGAGGGGCCTATTCTGCTTCGGATCTTCGGTGTGCCGGGCTTTGAATCCTGCCAGCTAAGCGCCAGTCGTTGAGATGGTATTTGAAGTACCCGTTTGACAATGAGTGGAGATTGGGGAGAGGATCACGCCCCTCAGGCCCAGCCTGGTGAGAGAGGAGCGACCGTGAAAGCTGGTTATCGTTTGATCCTTGTCGATCACGACGGCGTGATGGTGTCGGAATTCCAGCTGACGGAGCGTGATCTGGCCGATCCCCCCGCCTTTGTCGCCGCCATTAAACAGTCGATCGAGCAGGTTGAAGATGAAGAACCTTGAGATAGAGACGCCCGAAACCGATCCCGCTGATAGCGAACAGCCGATGAGTACGTCGACCACACCCCATGACCTGGCGCGATCGACTCTATCCGTCCTGGTGATGGTCGGCCTTATCGCCGCCTCTTTCTGGATTTTGCGCCCATTTATTCCTGCGATGCTGTGGGCGACGATGATCGTCGTGGCGGGGTGGCCATTAATGTTGCAGCTCGAAGCGTTGCTCTGGAGACGACGCTGGTTGGCGGTGACGGTCATGACGGTGGCGCTGTTGCTCGTATTCGTCGTGCCATTTTCGTTGGCAGTAACGGCGCTCGTGACCCATCTCGACGAGATCGTTGACTGGGCGCAGTCGCTCAAATCCCTCACTCTGCCTGAGCCGCCATCCTGGGTCGAAAGCATCCCTCTCGCCGGCACGAGGATCGCAGCTTCATGGCACGATTTCGCCTCATTCGGTCCCGATGAGCTCGCCCGATCCGCGGCGCCGTATGCCAGGGTGACCGGGAGCTGGCTGCTGGCTCAACTCGGCAGTCTGGGCGCCATGACGGGTCAGTTTCTACTCACAGTCTTGATTGCGGCGGTGCTCTTTGCCCGAGGGGACAGCGCCGTGGCGGACCTGCGCCGGTTCGGGCGACGCCTTGCAGGAGCACGCGGCGAGCAGGCAGTGAATCTGGCCGGGCAGGCGATTCGCGGCGTCGCGCTCGGCATTGTCCTCGTGGCCATGGGGCAAGCGGTGTTGGGAGGAATCGGTCTGTTTGTGGCGGGCGTGCCGTTCGCCGCAGTGTTGACGGCGTTGATGTTTCTGTTCGGGATCGTGCAGGTTGGCGTTGTGCCGGTGCTCGCGGTGGCCGTCGCCTGGCTCTATTGGCAAGGCAGCCATGGATGGGCCACGGGGCTTCTGGCCTGGACCATCTTTGTGGGGACAATCGACAACGTGATACGGCCGATTCTTATTCAGAAGGGTGCGCGGTTACCGCTGGTGCTCATCATTTCCGGCGTCATTGGCGGTCTGGTCGCATTCGGCGTGGTGGGAATTTTCGTGGGACCGGTCGTGCTCGGAGTGGGTTATATGCTGTTTGAAGCCTGGATACAGGAAGAGCCGCTCGATTCGGAGGAAGGCGTGTCGATGTAGTTCATCGGTAGCGATTTCGGTAGCGATTAATGAGGCAAGTCATGCGAGAGAGCCTGCTGACCTTCACACTCCGTCAGTCCAAACGTCGGTCAACGTTGGCATCCTGTCTTGTATCCCTGTTGCTCGTCGCAGCGCCGGTTTTTGGCGGAGCGTCGGAGCGTGAACAGGATCGTGGCACCTGGCGCACGGCAGCGCCGGCGGCCATGAAGCGCACGGAGGTGGCTGCCGCAACGGTCGGAGGCAAGATTTATCTTGTGGGCGGCTTCGAAGAGCCAAGCATCACCAATGTGGTGAATCTCTCGATTACACCTGCTGTCGAAGAGTACGACGCCTCTACCGACAGGTGGAGCTCGAAGGCGCCGATGCCGGTCGGTCTGCATCATGTGGGTATCGGCGTAGTGGGCGGGCGCCTGTACGTGATCGGCGGTTATAAACAGTCCGGCCTTAGCGTGTGGGGACCAGTCGCAACTCTCTACGCCTACGATCCGGCGGCAGACGCCTGGACGGAGCTCGCCGCAATGCCGACCGCTCGGGGGGCCTTGTCGGTCACGGTGCATGAAGGCAAGCTGTATGCGATCGGTGGCTTTGATGGAAAGGGGAACAGCCCGGCGGTCGAAGTGTATGATCCCGTGAGAAACGTGTGGAGCTCGCGAGCGTCGCTGCCGACTCCGCGCGATCATCTGGCGACCGCGACGGCGGCCGGAAAGGTCTATGCCATCGGCGGACGGCTGAAAGGCGACTACCATCGCAATCTTTCCGTCACCGAGGTTTACGATCCCGGCTCGGACAAGTGGGCCAAGGCGCCGGATCTTCCAACGGCCAGGAGCGGGATCACTGCGGCTGAAATCGGAGGGCGAGTCTATGTGTTCGGCGGCGAAGGCGCGAACGGAACCTTCCATGAAAACGAAGCCTACGATCCGGCGCGCGCGGCCTGGCAGGCTATGGCGCCAATGCCGACAGCACGTCACGGCCTCGGATCGAGCGTCATTGACGGGCACATCCATGTGATCAGCGGCGGGCCGACCCCCGGCGGCTCCTTCAGTAATCTCAATGAGGTGTTCTCACCGCCGGCACGGTAAGGATACGTCCTAGATGAGGTCCGTTGTCGTGGTCGGCGCGGATGTCGGCGGCATGCAGAACGCCTTTCATGCCGTTGTGCTTGGACGAGCACCGGCCGTACTTCGCCCGTCTTCTCCGCTAACGCCTGTAAGGATGTATGGCCTCCGGCGACTGGCGATGGGTCGCATGGCCATGAATGCGGTCGCCCCAAGCGATGGCGAGACGCACTGTTCGAAGTTCCGTTCGAAAGCGAACGGAACAAGGTGCGAAGCCAAGCATGACAGGACCATGCGCCTTTTTCCATCGCAGGAGCCGAGGCCATCAACCGCTTGACATCGTCCCCCGCTTCCATTACAAAAGCCCACGTTCCAATGGCGTGGGCATGCAGGAACAGGAATCTGGCTGCACCCGTAATGCACTCCGCCTCGATCACATCCTCTCATAGTTAACCGGAACGATTCGCCATTCGAGCTCGTATGGAATACAACGAGACGCCTCGGACTGACCTCTTCACACAAGGCTGCCGTGACCTCATTCGGACGTTCACGTACGAGGCTATTGTGGCTTGTACTGTCTATCTTCCGCCGATGCTTTTCATGGTGGGGCCCGCAGCTATTGTCACGCAGCATCGATTGATCGTGATCATCCTCCATAGCGTCCTCGGGTTTGGGATAAGCTGGAGCATCCACCGCATGGGGCACTGCTTGCTCAAGGCTCTGCCGAAAACGCCGCAGAAGATCTATCTTTGCGGGTCGCTGTGGCTGCCGGTGAAGCTGACTCTCAGCCAGTTCATTTGGATGATGGAGGTCCTCGTCGCGGCGGGCGTGTTTTGCGGGATCATCGCCAAGCGGCTGCTGGCCGAGGATCTCGTGATGAGTCTGTTGCTCTTCGGCATCGGTATCGTGCTGTACTTTACACCCGTCTATCTGACGAGGCTCTGGACCAAGCGATATTATCCAGCCATGACGCTCTTGCGCCCAACGGACGATGTCATCAAAAAGTCCTTCCCGGGTTTGCGCGCCTTCTTCCAGTAAGCACCCTCGTTCCTTCTCCTCTGTGCCGTCGCCTCTTCTCTCGAGCGAAGGATCCTGACTCCTGAAACCTGCGTTACATCAAGCGGGTTTGTGCTTCTCAAACCAGCATCCCTCAATTTCACTTTCATCTTTCTCGTGCCGCCATATCACCATGCCATCCCGTCCAATTCCCACCCATAACGCTTTCCCCTCTTCCATGGGATGGACAAGGTAGCTCGACAATCGGCATGATAGCTGTCTCACTAGTGGCGGGCAGCTGCGTCAGCTACCGGTCCTGTACGGCCTGCGCATCATGGCGGGCTGGGCGATAAAAGGAAAAGCTAGGAACCCATCAATGGGCGTTGTCTCACCTGAAGGCCGGCGATGAAGTCTCTGATTGGCTCAGTTGCTGTTACCCTGCTCTTTGCGCCCACAGTGCTTGGACCGGTGTGGGCTGCGCTAGGGGAACCGGCGGCTTCCGTGGAGCGCGACCGTGTGATCATGAAGGGGCAGCGGCAAAGCCGTCCTGGGACAGGGTATACGATCGATACGATCTCCGTTGCCGGGATACAGGTCAAGGAATACGTCTCGCCCGATGGAGTCGTGTTCGCCGTCGTTTGGACAGGCACAGGGGCGCCGGATCTCCAGCTCCTGCTGGGCGAGTATTTCGAGGAGTACCGGGAAGGAGTCAATGCAGCTCGAAGCCACCGGCCGAAAATACGAAAGCCCTTCCAGTTGAAGTCCGAGCGGTTGGTCGTTGAACGCGGCGGGCATTCCCGCTCATTATGGGGACGAGCGTTTTTACCGGCTGCGTTACCTCCCGGGGTCACCGCGGAGGATATCCGATGAGATGGGTGGCGGCTGTCAGCCTGGTCGTGGGCCTTCTTGCTGGTTGTTCAAACGGAGATGATGACAGCAATGGCTCGTCATCGGCTGGCAATGTTGTGCCCGTATCCGTTGGTCAATCGGCCGTCTGCCGCACGATCAATCAACTATGCGCCGTGATCACGATCTGCCAGCCGGGCACCTCCAATTGTCAAACCGTTCCGGACGTCCTGGTCGATAATGGATCGGTAGGGTTGCGAGTCTTTAGCTCGGTGCTGTCCACGCCGCTCGCGCAGACGGTCGATGCGCAGGGCCGTGCGGTCGGCGAATGCACTTTTTTTGCGGACGGCGGGACGACGTGGGGTCCGGTGCAAGTCGCCGATGTGGTCTTGGGCGGTGAGCCGGCCGTTCGCGTTCCCGTTCAAGTGATTCAATCAACCTTCGGAGGGCAGTCATCGTCGAGCAATCCCTGCAACGACGAAGTGGACATCGATCCCCAGGCGGCGAGCTTTAATGGCATTCTCGGCATCGGCATCTTTCGCCAGGATTGCGGATTGGTCTGTGCAGTCAACAGCAACAATACCCTGTACTTTTCCTGTAACGGCGGCTCGTGCACTGGTGTGGCTGTGCCGCTCGGTGATCAAGTGCAAAATCCCGTGTGGCTGCTCCCCTCCAATAACAACGGCATTGTTATCACTCTGCCCAATGTTTCAGCCATGGGAGCACCGTCTGTCTCCGGTTCCCTGATTCTGGGAATCGGGACAGCCGGCAATAATTCCCCGCCATCTGGTATACCGGTGGTCACGACCGACGAGAATGGGTTCGTGACGACGGTTTACAAAGGCAGAACGTTCAGTCAAAGCATCATCGATTCCGGCTCAAACGGCTTGTTCTTTCCGGACGCGAGCCTGCGGCAGTGTGCCGCCCCGTTGGATCCATTCTATTGCCCGCCAAGTGCGATGAATCTCGCAGGGACGGTCATCGGGACGAACGGCGGCCAGATAGTCGTTCCTTTTCAAGTCGCCAATACGGAGAACCTGGTGCAGACAGGCAATGCGGCCTTCAACAATCTGGGGGGAGACTTTTCGATCTTCGATTGGGGACTGCCGTTCTTTTTGGGCCGTACCGTCTTCATCGGGATCGAAGGCCAATCGAGCAGCCTGGGTACCGGCCCGTATTTCGCCTTCTAATGTGTGGATCGGCAGCACTGCAATAGGACTAGTGTACTTCTAGCTGAGCGACTGGTCATTTTCCCAGGGTCTCTCTCTCACAAGATGCGGTAAGGTGAAATTACTTTAGAAAACGGCAGTGGAAACATTGCCGCATCTCCGAGGTAGGAGCCCGTTGCCGAAAGGTAACGGGCTCTTTTTTTTTCCGCGGCGGGAGGGTGAGATTAGGTCGCCTCCGCCGTCGATTCCTGATGCACTAACATGTCGCGTATCGCCTTCACCGTGCCTGGCGCGTGGCCTTCGCTGCGGTTGTTCACCAGCACATACGCGTGACGGCGCTCTTCCACGGCTTGGTTCACCAGGCGGACGCTGGATTCGCGCATGTCTGGAAGAGGGCGGACAAGCTTGTCGTAAGG
>DASTJX010000299.1:0-7945 GCA_035716265.1 Nitrospira sp. | reverse complement strand
ATCGTGACCATATTGCGTTCTATCGAAAAGTCTGAGGCTGGTTTACTTGGCCGCCAGTACCCGCTCGATTTCGTTCACGACCTCAGGCGACACCGGCTTCGTGCGATGGTGAAAGCGTCCGACTACATTGCCTGATCGGTCCACCAGGTACTTCTGGAAGTTCCATTCCACCTCGCCGGGGAACGGACTCTGCTCGGTCAAGTAGTGATAGAGCGGATGCTTGTCCGAACCCTTCACGCTGATCTTGCTGAAGAGCGGAAAGCTGACGCTGTACTTCGTGAGGCAGAAGCCTTTGATCTCGGCGTTGGTTCCCGGCTCCTGCTGGCCGAAGTTATTCGCCGGGAAGGCGAGCACTTCGAACCCTTTGTCATGATACTGCTCGTAGATGCGTTCCAGATCTGTGTATTGCGGCGTGTTTCCACAGAGGCTTGCGGTATTGACCACTAACAGCACTTTGCCCTTGTAGGCACCAAGATTCACCGGCTTGCCATCGATATCCTCCATCGTGAAGTCGTACAAGCTGGGCGTTTTGGCCGCCATACGCAGTCCTTCCTCTTTGCCTTCGGCTGGGAGGCTGCTGATGAGTCCACCGCACAGTGCGACCGTTGACAGCGCAACGACGAGTATCCTCATGACAGCCTCCCAGCCGGTTGTATTAGACCCGTTCCAACGCGGCAATTCGCTCTTCCATCGTGGGATGCGACGCAAACAGGCGCATGACACGGCTGGTGCCGGCGATCTTGAACGTCACCAGCGGGTCGGCGGTGTTGCTGGGCTCCATCTGTGCGCGAGACACCCAGCGGTCGATTCCCTGCAAGGCGGAAATCATCGCGCCCTTGCCGTACACCTTCGCCGAGAAGGCATCGGCGCCGAACTCTCGGCGACGGGAGTGCCACATGACGGGGATCATCGCGAGGAAGCCCAGGACAATCTGGACCACGAACGACAAGGCAAAGCCCAATCCCTCTTGGTCACGCTCGGCAAAGAACCGACGGACGACCAATGAAATGAAGTACACGAACGTGTTCATCAGTCCAGCCAAGATGGTGGTGGTGAACATGTCGCCGTTGTACACGTGCCCCATTTCATGGGCAAGAACTGCCTGCACTTCGTCTTCTTTGAGATTTTGCAGCAGACCGGTCGATACGGCCACCATCGAGTTGTTCTTGCTGGGACCGGTGGCGAACGCATTAGGGTCGGGAGCGTCGTAGACCCACACCTCCGGCATGGTGATCTGCAACCGGCGAGCGATGTCCTGGACCGATCCGTAAATGACCTGTTCGGCATGCGACCGCGGCTGCGTGATTTGCTGACAGTTCAGCATCGCGCGCGCCATCTGCTTGGAGAATGCCAAACTCAGGAAGGCGCCTGAGAATCCGAAGATGGCCGCCATGAACAACAGTGAGACGTAATCGCTTCCCAGCGTAATCCCAAACAGCGGCAACACAACGCTGACGATCACGTTGATCGCGACCATGAACAGGATGTTCGTAATCAGGAGCAACACAATTCCTTTAATCCACTTCATCGATTCCTCCTTAAGAGCGGCGGGATCATCCAACCGCTTGGCACATGATAACTCTTAAACAGTATAATACAAACCACGAGACGCAGGATTCTACAATAAGTCGTCCGGCCGCAAGGTCAAGCCGTGACCATGCCGCCTAACCCCAAGCGAACATTGACCGATTCCAACGCTTCCTGTTAGAAACCTCTCATCGAGGAGGGTCCCCTATGCGAACACTGTGTGGGTTGGGCAGTCTCGGTGTATCTATTGTGCTGGCTGGAACGACTTTGGCCGCGGATCCTGCTTCGATGGGCCCGCCGTTTACCGTCCCCGTCGATTCCGACGGAGTACAGCGCACCACCGTCATCCTTGACAGCTATTCCTATCAACCGGGGCACTTGATCGTCGAGAAAGGCAAGCCGGTCGAACTCACCCTCAAGAGCGTGACGACGCTCATCCCGCACAATTTTATCATCAAAGATCCGGGCGGGAGTCTGGCGGTCGAACAAGACGTGAGCGCCGGCAAGACGGCCCTGCTCAAATTCACCCCCATGCAATCCGGCACCTTTCCCATCTACTGTGATAAACGCCTGTGGCCCTTGCCCAGTCATCGAGACAAAGGCATGGAAGGGAAGCTGGAAGTACGGTAACGGCGCCTGCGCCATAATTCCCGGCAACGAAAGGTGGCGTCACGAGTATCGACGGTTCCAAACGCGCACTCCTGCGCGACCTTCTTAAACGTGTGTCCCGCTTGTTCTACACCACATTAGCGGTGGTGCCGGCCGATGTACGGGACCAGGTGAGTCTGGCGTACCTGTTCGCCCGCGCGGCCGATACGATTGCCGATACGGAGCTTATCGACCGTCCGCGCCGCCTGGACTACCTCGGCCAGTTCAAGACTCAATTCATCAGCAACCGGATCTCAGGTACACAGATCCGCGATATTCAAAAAGCCATCGGACCGGCGCAACACGATTCGGCTGAGCGGCAATTACTCGAGCGATTGGAAGAGTGCTTTACCGTCTTCGAGGACTTCTCGCCGGAGGACCGACGCCGTATCCAGCGGCTGATGACGACGCTCATACAAGGCATGGAAATGGATCTATCGGTCTTTCCGGGAACTTCCGCCGCTGAACTCACGGGCCTCAAGACGGTCGACGATCTGGATCAGTACACCTATTACGTGGCCGGCTGTGTCGGTGAATTCTGGACCGATCTCATGTGCGCGTACCGCCGCGGGCTCCGATCCTGGAACGTCAGGAGTATGTCCGAGGTCGGTGTGCGTTTCGGGAAAGGGTTGCAACTTACCAACGTGATCAAAGACCTCCCACACGATCTCCAACGCGGGCGCTGCTACGTGCCGGAACCGATGCTGGTCGAGGAAGGACTCTCGCCGCGAGATCTGCTCGATCAGCGGAACCTTGCACGATTCCGTCCGGTGCTCAACAAGCTCATCCGGAAGGCCGTCGATCATCTCGACCAGGGGTGGCTCTACACGATGGCGATCCCGCGTTATGAAACCAGGCTACGGCTGTCCTGCATGTGGCCGATCTTGTCGGCCGGCGAATCGCTGCGATTGGTGCGGTGGTCGCCGGACGTGCTGAACCCGTCGGTCAAGATCAAGATGTCGCGTGCAAGAGTCTACGGCATGATGGCCCTCACCATTCTCACCGGCGCCTGCGCCTACACCGGGACGGCCTATTGGGGGCGTCTCAGAAAATATCTGACCTAGCCCAAAACCGGCTCCAGACAAGGGTCGTGAGTCTCTGTCCTTCCGGTGTATGACCGCCCCTACGGCCTGACACCTACGAACGTACAATTCCATCCGATGCCTACCGCGACGGATGACGAGATCCAGCCGATGCAGCGGGCTAATCGGTTGTTCCCTTTGACGTTTTGAGCCGTATGACAGAGACGGGATGGAACGGCCCGGCAAGAGCACAAGACTTGCTCTATCGATTCACCTTTCTGAGTCCTGCACATGAACTGAACCCAAAGGAGAACAGAATGTCTGGATGGTTTGCGATGAAGAATCATGGCCTTGCAACACGGCGATGGGTGTCATGCCTCGCACTGCTGATGCTTGGATTCGTGACGGCCTGCACAAATAGCGGCGATGAGGGAGCAGGAGCACCCGGAATCGTCAGTGTGTCATTGACCGATGGGCCGGCCTGCGGCTTCGATGCCGTCAATGTCACCGTGAGCAAAGTGCGGATTCACCAAAGCGATTCGGCATCGGAGGGCGCGGGTGGCTGGACGGAAATCGCGCTGAATCCGCCGCGCAAAATCAACCTTCTTGACCTCAATGACCCGACGCAGCCGAATTTTGCGCTTGATCATCTCGGCGAAGCCTCGTTGCTGGCAGGCCATTACACGCAGCTCCGGCTCGTGTTGATTCCTAACAGCAACAATCCGAATCCGCCGTTTGCCAATTCCGTCGTGCTCTCAGGGACGACGACCGAAATTGCATTGGATACGCCCAGCGGCATTCAAAGCGGCATCAAGCTCGTGCATCAGTTCGATGTACCGCCGGGGCAACGAGTCGATCTGCTGCTGGACTTCGATGCCTGTAAGTCCATTGTTCAGACCGGCGCGAATACCTACAAGCTCAAACCTGTGATCAAGGTCATTCCGTACACGCTCAACGGTATCGAGGGGTTTGTCGATGAAGCGCTACTCGGCAGCAATGTCGTGGTGACGGCCCAGGTGGGCGGAGAGATCATTAGGGCAACGGTGCCCAATACGAATGCGGCTCCCCACCCGAATCGAGGGAAATTTCTGCTGGCCCGTCTGGCGCCGGCCCCGAACTATGACGTGGTCATCACGGCGGACAATCGGGCTGCTGCGGTCATTTCAACCGTGCCGGTTCCGACCAATACCAGCTTCACGAGCATCAGCACGCAGGCTGCGCCGATCGGGCTCGCGGCGTCGCCGACCCAGCGGACCGTCAGCGGGACGGTGACGCTCACTCCGGCAGTTGACGACGACCTGGTTTTCCTCACGGCACGACAAACGCTGACGAGCGGCCCCACCGTCGCGATCAAGTTCGGCACAGCCGCTGTGGCGGCCGGCCCACCCCCAGGCGACTATTCCTATTCACTGACGTTGCCCACTGCCCCGCCGACGCTCGGCGTGTACACGCCAGCCCTTCCGATCACGCTGACTCCGCAACCGCCGGCGGTGGGGGGCCAGTACGCCGTTCGCGCCTCGGCAGACGGGTACACGGCGCAATCTGCTGATGTGGATGTCTCTGCGGCGAACGTCATCCAGAACTTTGCGCTCATTCCGTAAGAAACAGCACGGCCCGGCGGCACCAATCCGCCGGGCCGAACTTGTGTCACGTGAGATTACTGTTTTTGCTGGGGCTCGAGTAGCTTGTCGCCTTTCCGGAACACGGCGAAGATCGCGTGAGACGGGCAGGCATCGAGGCACAGGCGGCAACTTTCCAGGCATCGAGCGGCGTCAAACTTATACGGCGGGGTCGAGAGCCAGGCCCCGGTCGGACACACGGGCACGCAGACCGCGTGATGGGTGCAGCGGTCGGGGTGGCGGACCAGGTGGTCGCGAACGATCATCATGGGTTTCACTCCTTCAAAGAGACCTTGCGAGAAGATCTCGAACATGTTCTTTTTGGGGATGCTGCTCACGACCATTCCTTTACGAGGGCTTTCAACCGCTCTTTCAATTCCGGAATCTGCTCCAGATTGTTTTCGATTGCGCCGATGATTTTTTCGAGGCGCGCGAGCCTCAGCGCGTCCTTGTCGCGCTTTGCGAGCCGGTCATATTCGACATAGGCGTTGCGGTGCTTGGGCTCGAGCAGCACTCGTCCGGCCGTCAAAGTCTCGCCGAGCTCGTAGGGCTCGGTCACCATTGGTGGCGCGATGGTGAACGTGCCATCGCTGCAAATGATCGCGGCCGCGCCTTGCTTGCTTTTGAGCGGGATCACCGCTTCGATGGTCTTGCCCTTTAAGGCCTCCCACGCCCCCAGTAACCCCGGAAATTGTTTCATGAAGGCCACCTTTTCCAGGTTGGCCTTCCATTTATCTTCAGTCGCCATCGGTGTGTCAGCGCAAGGAACTTAATGGCAAGAGAGGGGTCGGAGCCGGATGGTCCGCCATCAGCAAGCGGGTCACGACTTCGCCTTTGATCACGTGTCGTTCCATGATCTCCGTCACATCGGATTCCGTTTTCACGGTGTACCAGACCCCCTCCGGATAAATCACCACACTGGGTCCCAAAGCACAGTGGTCGAGACAGCCGGCTTTATTGGCCCGGACGACGTCCTTCAGATTGAGGCGTTTGGCTTCCTGCTTGAATCGTGCATGCAGAGCTTCGGATCCCAACTTTGAGCAGCTCCCGCGGGGGTCGTCCGGGGTGCGCTCGTTGACACAGACGAAAATATGGCGCTTGAATGAGGACAAGTATTCCGGTGTTCCTAGGCTTGCATGGTCGTGCTTTGGAAGCGGCCGATCAATTGAGCGACGTCCGGAGCAGCGAGAAACGGTGACGGTGCTGATGTGCTGCCTCCGAGTATGGTTGCAATTTCCCGCAACCGGATGGCGGCCCGTTGAAACGTCTCTGCCTTCGACAGCTCCGAGCTTTGTCCGGCGGCCATCTTGTCGAACTCGGCGCGGATGTCGCGAAAGTCCCGTTGGAGGTTTTTCTGCATGGAGCACTGCTCGCAATACCATTTCGGACTCTGGTCCGTGGAAGGGGAGAGGCGATCGTAGGCGCGGCCGAAAAAGTCTTTTCCGAGCGACAATTTCATGAGCGCGGTCCCGGCGGTTCCGCAGGCATTGCATGATTCTCCCCCAGCATCCATCGATGGCCTCCTCCGGCTTGTCAGGCTATTGAAAACGCTCGTCGTCTTCACCCGCCCAGCGACGCGCCGAGACGCGCTGTTCCGCGGGCGTCTTGCCGGCGGTCTTTTTGAACAGCCTGCAGTCTGAATGTGCGATTCGAAGGGCAAATCTTACAATACCCTTTCTCGCACTGTCCACCGCGTGAAACGACTTTGGCCGCATCAGTTCTCTTTCCGTCGATCTCTCGATACAATGGAGACAGACGTCAGCTCAGCATTGCGCCCGGAACGAGAGGACTCCCATGATCATCGGAGTGCCGAAAGAAATCAAAGATCATGAATATCGGGTGAGTGTGACTCCGGACGGTGTTCAGGCCTTGAGGCAAGCAGGTCATGAGGTTCTGGTCGAGCCCTCCGCTGGCAAGGGGAGCGGCTATTCCGACGAGCAGTATCGGCAGGCGGGTGCCAGGCTCGCTGCCTCGAAAGAAGTTCTCTTCAAAGAAGCGGCGCTCATCGTCAAGGTCAAGGAGCCGCAACTCTCGGAGGCCGGACTCTTTCGGCCCGGTCAGGTGTTATTCACCTATCTACACTTAGCCTCGTCCGCCCAACTCACCAAGGCCCTGCTGGAAGCCAACATCACAGCGATTGCCTACGAAACCATCGAAGCCAAGGACGGCACACTGCCGATGTTGAAGCCCATGAGCGAGATCGCGGGCCGCATGTCGGTGCAAGTCGGCGCGCGGTACCTCGAGATTACGCAAGGAGGGCGCGGGCTCTTGTTGGCCGGTGTCCCCGGGGTCGAACCCGCGAAGGTCGTGATATTGGGGGCAGGCGTCGTCGGCAGGGCGGCGTTAAGAATCGCTGTTGGGATGGGCGCACAAGTCACCGTCATCAATCTCGACATCGAGCAACTGCGCTACCTGGACGATCTCTATCAGGGCCGCATCGTCACCCGCGCCTCCACCCACGCGGCCATCGAAGACAGCGTGCTCACGGCGGATCTGTTGATCGGCGCCGTGCTGATTCCCGGTGCGAAAGCGCCGACACTGGTGCCACGGACGTTGGTGGCCAGAATGAAGCCCGGATCGGTCATCGTGGATGTGTCTGTGGATCAAGGCGGCTGTGTCGAAACGAGCAAGCCGACAACCCATTCCGATCCGACGTATATAGTGGATGGCGTGCTGCACTATTGCGTCGCGAATATGCCCGGGATTGTTCCGCGCACCAGCACGCAGGCATTGACCAATGCCACGCTGCCGTACCTGTTGACCTTGTCCTCTCGTGGCGTCGATGCCGCCGTCCGTGCCGATACCGGATTGGCAAAGGGCATGAATCTCTCACGTGGACAGGTGACGCATCGAGGCGTGGCCGAGGCTCATGGCTTGCGTTTCGACCCTCCGATGTAAGACAATCGCGACTCCTTTCAGCAAGGTTCTCCCGGTCGGGGCGTAGCGCAGCCCGGTAGCGCACTGCGTTCGGGACGCAGGGGTCGAAGGTTCAAATCCTTTCGCCCCGACCACACTGCTGTCCTTGCCGGCCATCAGGCCTCCGGTCGCATTTCCACATCCAGCAGCTTGATCTTGCGGTGAAGATGGCTCCGCTCGATCTTCAAATCTTCCGCCGTCCGTGAAATGTTC
>DASTJX010000298.1:0-4857 GCA_035716265.1 Nitrospira sp. | reverse complement strand
CTTTGCGGTCGTTGATGATGTTGTGTTCGGTCCCAGCGGGGATGACTAGCGCGCTCCCGTCTTTCAGGGCGTAATCTTTGCCATTGAGGCGGGCGCTGCCTCGACCCGCCTCGACACGGATGAACTGATCGAGATGGTGCGTCTCGGTACCGATCTCTTCTCCCGGCTTCAAACTCATCAAGACCAGCTGACTGTGAGAGGCGGTGAATAAAACCTGACGAAAGTTGTCGTTACGAGTCGTCGCCTCTTCAATGTCGATCAAGAAATGATCCATCGCGCGTTCCTTTCCTGCTCGGGCCGGGTGGCCCTTCAGAGATGTTGGGTCTCGTTGGTTCATTGACGAGTCGGCCGAAGGATCGGCCGCTGGAAGCACGACAGCGCGGGTCAGCCAGACGATGGCCGATTGCAAATCTTCGCGACCCTCGGCCAGGTTGCCTTCCCGGCCAAGTGCCCGGGCCTCTGTTAGCGCCTGCACCCCTTCGGCCAAGCGGTGATCGGGGTTCCTGGTGCTGGCCTCAAGGGCCACCTTCAACGCCCGCTCGATCCCCTCGACAAAACCTGCGTGATCGCGTGCAGCGCCTGAGGCTTCCGCCTGTTTGGCCCACCGCAACGCTTCGATTGAGGCGTCAGACCCGAGTTCTGCGAGGACCCACGCGTCGCCTGCACACCAAAACATCACCCCGGCCAACAGCGTCGCTGACACTACGGGTTTCATATCTTTCCTTGAGTGCGCGTCAGGGAGTCATCACGATCTTGATACAACCGTCCTGTTTGTCATTAAACGTGGCGAAGCCCTGAGCCGCGTCAGCGAGCTTCAACCTGTGCGTCACGACGAAGCTTGGATCGATTTCGCCGTTCTTGATCCGTGTGAGCAGCGGCGTGAGATAGCGTTGTGTGTGCGTTTGTCCGGTTTTGAGGGTCAGCGCCTTGTTCATCACCGCCCCCATCGGCATTTTATCGATCATCCCTCCGTACACTCCCGGAATCGAGACCGTTCCCCCGTTCCGACAGGCCATGATGGCCTGACGCAGCGCGATGGGCCGGTCGGACTCCAGCATCATGGCTTGCTTGAGGCGGTCGTAATAATACACGGCGGAGGGTGCGTGGGCTTCAAGTCCAACCGCATCGATACAGGAGTCAGGCCCTCGTCCACCTGTGAACTGCATCAGCATGTCATAGACGTCGGCCTCCTCGTAGTCGATCGTGTGGGCCCCTCCGTCACGCGCCATCTTCAGCCGTTCCGGCACGCGGTCAATCGCGACCACACGCTCAGCGCCGAGCATCAACGCGCTTCGGATCGCAAATTGGCCCACCGGACCGCACCCCCAAATGGCCACCGTGTCGCCCGGTGAGATATTGCAATTTTCTGCGGCCATGTATCCGGTCGGGAAAATGTCGGAAAGGAACAGCACCTGTTCGTCGGATAACCCGTTTTCAATCTTGACGCTGCCGACATCGGCGAAAGGGACGCGCACATACTCAGCCTGTCCGCCGGCGAATCCGCCCGTGAGATGGGAATAGCCGAAGATGCCGGCCGGGGAATGGCCAAAAAACTTCTCTGCCATCCAGGCATTCGGATTGGAGTTCTCGCACAGCGAATACAGTTCACCCTTGCAAAAGAAGCACTTGCCGCAGGAGATGGGAAAGGCGACGACCACTCGATCGCCCACGCGGAGTTTTTTTACCTCGCGCCCGACTTCAACCACTTCTCCCATGAATTCATGCCCCATGATGTCGCCTTTTTCCATGGTGGGCACGAAGCCGTTGTAGAGGTGCAAATCCGACCCGCAGATCGCCGTCGAGGTAATTTTGACGATCGCGTCGCGCTGATTAAGAATTTTTGGATCCGGCACGTCAACCACCTGGACGTGTCGTTTTCCATACCAGCAATTGGCTTTCATCGGGACCTCCGTTTCGAATGTTCAGCGTTCAGCTTTCGCGTTCTCGAAGCGACTCGCAACGGCACCTTCGCCGCCAAACCTGCGCCGTTTATCGGCGCGAGGCACTGTCATACTTCCACGAGGTACTCGCCTGTCGCCCGGCCGGCTGGCCTTCGGTCGTCATGACCTCGCCCGTTTCCATCACCTGTTTGAATCGCCGCAGATCCATCTTCACCGAGTGCTCGGGGTTCTCACCGAACCAGGTAGCGATGGCGGAGCCAAGCGTGCCTGCGGGTGGACGGTACTGCATATCCACAATGACCACCGTGCCACGTTTTCCCGGTGCCGGCTCAAAGCGAACCTGCCCGCTATGGTCTACATCCGAACCCTCGAGGGTGCGCCACGCGATCAACCTATGGGGAGTATCTTCAGTAATCTCGGCATCCCATTCGACGGTGGAGCCGGCAGGACCAGTCACCAGCCAATGCGAGCGGCGCTCGCCGGGTACTTCGACCGAGATCACGTGCTTCATGAATGAGGGAAGATTGGTGAAGTCGTGCCAATAGGTGTACAGGTCTTCGGGCGGGCGATCGATGACGACGCTTACGGTGACCGCGATCGTCCCGTTGCGGGTTTCCACGCCTCGGGTGAGTTGCTGGGCGCAGAGCAGATCGAGTGCCGTTGCCCCGGCAACCGCAGTGACGGAGGCCGTGAGTTTCTTGCGATCGGCGCCGGTGGAGGTGAATGCGAGGCCAAGGCAGGCCAGATCGACGACGTCGCCGGCCACCCGAGACCAGACGGCGCCGGCCGGTTTGCGTTGGGTGATAATTCCAAGACCGCTCGCGATCTCGCGCAACCCCATTATCTGGATGAGACGACGGTGTCGAAAGGGCAGCCCGGTTGCTTGTGCCAGTCGTCGAGGCATCATGAGTTCCGCAAGGCCAAGACCGATTCCAAACCATCCCAGGCCGTAGGCCAACCGCTCTTCCTGGGTCAAAGACCTGTTGCCGTTGCCGTTTCCGCTTATGCGGTCACCGACCGCCTGTACTTGCTGGCCGCTTGCAGACGCCTCTTCCGCTTTTTTTTTCGAACTGCTCTTGCTCGCCCGTGTGGTGCTCGGTCGTGTTCGTTGAAGAGATCTTGTGGTCATTGCATCTCCTTGTATTCGATCTAGATTGTCGCCATCGAGTGCTCAACAGCCGTTGGCGGTGGAGCGGATAGGTGTTGCTGCATTCTGCTACCGCTCGGGTGCCGTTTCCTTATGAATAGCAACGGCTCGGCCCTGCGTGGTCACTGTCCCGGTGATGAAATCGCCGGGACGAATATCGCGGTCTCCCGCCGTCGCAGCATCCACCGCCATCGTCGTCTCTTTCCCGTGGCGATCTTCGATGACAATGGACTTCGGATTCGCCTGCTTCACTTCGCCGCGCAGCACCCGCATTCCCGATGCCTGACCGGGATTCACGCTTGGATCCGAGAGACCGGTATCCTGCCGAGTCCTGCCGTTCGGCTCGCCGGCTGTGGCGCCGCTTGTCCCCCCCTGCGGCTGTCCCTCCACGCGATAGTCCGGCCCCTGTCCCTGCTGTTTCATCCGGCGGTCGCGAACCTCTTCGCGCTGCTCCGCCTGCTGAGGGTCGTCTCGCAGACGAGGATCGCCCTGAGGCAGGATGGCATCCTGGCAGAACGCAGGAACAGCTTGAAGCAGCATGCATGCGCACAAGTACTTGGCGTTGACGAGCCGTTGTCTGTTCATGGTCGACTCCTTGATTTTTGGCGTGCAAGGTAATCGGGCAAGATCAACCCGACAGCGAGTGCTCCGTACAGCCACGGAAAGCTCCGGCGCGACAGAGTCAACTCAAAGCCGGGCGTGAAACGACGAGGGACCAGATAGTAGTCGGTGATATAGGCCAATGCTGCAACGGCGATCCCTCGGCCGGCTGACTGCGAATATGAATGCGGCGCAGGCTTGGATTGACCGATGACGCCATACAGCCACCCCCAGAATCCGCAGGCGACCGCATTCAATAGAAGCCCGGAACCCGTGTACTGGGCGGTGAAATGCTGTTCTGTGGCCGCTCGAGGTCCCCAAAGGATGTGACTGATGCCGTTGATCGGCTTCCAGCCGGATTGTCCTTCCGCCCGCGCGCGCCACGCCGCTGCTGCGGTCACTGCCAGCCCGGACAGACATCCGGAGGCGATCATCCCCGAGCAGGACCAGCCGTTGGAGTGCGGCAATTCCGGCGTTCGAGTCTGTCGAAATACAATACGAGTCACGGCGCCTAGGTCACCGTCCCTCTCCAGGCTCCGGTCTCCTGCCCCCGATTTTCGATGTATTGTTTGAAGCGTTCAAGGTCGCCTTGCACCCGCTGCGTGACGACCCCTACGGCGTCCCCCACGTTTTCGATGAAGCCCTGCGGGTCATATTCCATTTGCAGCATGACTTTCGATTTGGAGTCCGACAGACGATGAAACGTCACCACACCCGCGTTGATGGCGCCTCCTCTGCTCGTCCAGGCGATGCGCTCATCGGGAATTTGTTCGGTAATCTCCGCTCTCCACTCCTTTTCCTTCCCTCCGATATCCGCTGTCCATTGCAAATGCTTGTCATCGATCTGCTTGACCTGCTTCACGCCTTGCATGAACTTCGGAAACTCTTCAAATTGCGTCCACTGGTTGTAGGCCGCCCGCACCGGCACGTTGATTTCGATCGACTTCTCAATCATGGACATGTCGTTCTCCTTTCAGATGGGGTTTGCCACAATCAATCATTGCACATACTTTTGAACAATCCCTGCCGGTCTCACTTGGGCCTGATCCGGGTCTAGTCCCGCGGCACGCAAGGCCCTCCGCTGTCGCAACAAATCCCAGCTCTGGTCGAGTTCTACTTGGACGCCGCGCAGTTTTGCCCGATCCTCATCGGACAACAACTCCTGCCCTTGAAAACCATGTTCTTGAGAGACGAGTTCTTCGATCCGAC
>DASTJX010000297.1:0-3209 GCA_035716265.1 Nitrospira sp. | reverse complement strand
GCAGCTCTTTGCCCGCAACTGTACGTTGAGCTTCCTGAGCGATGCGAGAACGGACTCGGTGAAGGTGCGTCTTGGCGCACCGGGGCGGGGTGGGTGAAAAGGTGGTGTTTTCAGCATCCTGCTAGAGCATGCCTTCGATGGGACTGCTAGCCGTCGCGTACAGTTTCCGGGGAATGCGGCCCGCTTTGTAAGCCAAGCGGCCGGCATGCACGGCGTATTTCATGGCTTCTGCCATCGCAATGGGATCTTGCGCACCTGCGATGGCCGTATTCATGAGTACGGCATCGGCTCCGTACTCCATCGCCAGCGCCGCATCTGAAGCCGTGCCGACTCCCGCATCAACAACGATGGGGACCTTGACCGTTTCCATGATGATTTTCAAATTATACGGATTGCGTATGCCCAGGCCCGATCCGATGGGTGCCGCCAGCGGCATGACGGCAGGACAGCCGATGTCCACGAGCTTCTTGGCGACGATGGGATCGTCGTTTGTGTAAGGAAGGACAATGAATCCCTCCTTGATGAGAATCTTGGCTGCTTCGATCAAGCCTACCGTATCAGGGAACAGTGTTTTCTCATCCCCGAGCACTTCCAGTTTGACAAGATCAGACACTCCGGCCGCCCGTGCGAGCCGCGCATACCTCACGGCATCCTCCACCGTGTAGCAACCGGCCGTATTGGGAAGGATCGTGTATTTCGTGGGATCGATGAAGTCGAGCAGATTCTCTTTCGAGCGATCCGTGATGTTGACGCGACGCACTGCCACCGTCACGACGTCCGCTCCGGAGACTTCGATCGCCTTCTTGGTCTCGGCAAAATCCTTGTACTTGCCGGTTCCCACCCACAGACGGGACTTGAACTCACGGCCGGCGATCACCAGTCGGTCATTGTGCATGGGTCAACACCTTCGTCATCCAGCCGTCGATCGGGCCACCGCCGCCGATGAAGCTCAAGATCTCCACCCGATCCCCTGCTTTGAGTCCGCGCCGATCGAATTCTTGACGATCTAAAATTTCCAGGTTTAATTCCACAGCCACCCGCTCGGTCTTGATGCCCAGTTCGCGCAACAGATCACCAACCGTGGCTCCTGATCGGCAATCGCGGCACTCGCCGTTGACCTGGATCTGCAGTGGCTCAACCATGAACTCTCATCCTAGGGAACCCCAATTCCCGTTGTCAATCAACGCGCACCTGCCTCCTAGTTGCCTCTCTCGCGATGAACCCTGCAGAATAGAACCGCGGAACAACCCGATGGCCATCCCACAGCACAACGTGCAGCTTGCCGGCCTCTTTCGATCCATCGCCGAGCTCCTAGCCGCGCAGCGGGCGAATCCCTATCGAGTGCGGGCCTACCGGCGCGGAGCCGAGGCCCTCTTGGCGCTGAATGAAGACATCGCGGAGATGTCACAACGACAAGCGCTGGAAGAGATCGAGGGCATCGGCAGGGATTTATCGGAGAAAATCCAGGAATATCTCAGAACCGGGAAGATCTCACTCCTGGAAACTCTCAGAATGCCCTTGCCCGAGCATGTTAGAGAATGGGCAGGCTTACCGGGTCTATCCGAATCGCTGGTCGCCTACCTGCATAGCCGTCTGAATATTGGCACTCTGGCCGACCTGGAACAACTCGTACGATCCCGCATGCTCAGAACGGTTCCCGGATTCTCCGGTTCCGATGAAGACCTGCTCGTGGCCATCGAAGAGCTCCGACGCCGCAGGCTCTGATCAGGAGGGCCGGAGCTCTTTAAATATCTTCCACGTCTTGAGCAGCTCTACGGCTTTCTGCAACTGCACATCCTGATCCAGAGAAGGCTCGCCGGACAGATCAAGAGGAGCAGCCCCAGGCGTCGCCCCGTTTCTTTGCACGGCGTCGTCTTTTGGAGTGGTGGGGGACTGCTCTTTGCCCTGCCCGCCCGTGATCGGCGATTTCGACGTCTTGCTGTCCGGTTCTTTGTCGCCCGTTTTTGTTTCGGCCTTCGCCACCGTGGTTGCAGGCTGTGGCTTGATGACAATGTCGGGGGTGATGCCGGTCGATTGGATCGACCGCCCTTTGGGCGTGTAATACTTCGCTGTTGTGAGCCGCAATCCCGATCCGTCACCGAGCGGCAAAATCGTCTGCACGGATCCCTTGCCAAAAGACGTCGTGCCGACGATCACGGCTCGTCCATAGTCTTGCAACGCGCCGGCCACAATTTCGGACGCGCTGGCCGATCCTTCATTGACGAGGATAATCATCGGTGAGTCGTCCATTTGATCCCTGCCCTTGGCGAACCATTCGTCTTTCTTGCTCTCTCGGCCTTTCGTATAGACCACCAGCTTTCCGTTCGGCAGGAATTGCTCCGACACCTCCACCGCCGCCGTCAAAAGCCCGCCGGGATTGTTTCGTAAGTCGAGGATCGTGGACTGAACCTTTTGGTCCTTGAACTGCTTCAGTGCCCGACCCAGGTCACGGCCGGTTGCCTCTTGAAATTGCGTGAGTTTCACATATCCGATGTTGTCCATGACCTTCGATTTCACGCTTTCAATCTTGATGGTATCCCGCACGAGCGTGAACTGCAGGGGATCCGAGGTGCCATCTCGTTGGATGGTCAAATTCACTTTCGTTCCTTTGGGTCCACGCATTTTTTGCACGGCATCCATGAGCGAAAGATCTTTCGTGGACTCTTCATTGACCTTGGTGATGTAGTCACCGGCTTTGATTCCGGCCCGCTGCGCCGGAGTGCCATCGATCGGGGCTATCACGGCCAACCGGTTCTCTTTGACGCCGATCTGAATGCCGACCCCTCCGAACTCGCCCTTGGTCTCGACTTGCATCTCCTTGTACATTTCGGGGGTCATGTAGGCGGAATGCGGATCGAGCGTCGAGAGCATGCCACGAATCGCACCCTGGACAAGATCTTTGACCTTGGTGTCGTCGACATAGTTCTTTTGGACCTGGGTCAACACCTCCGAGAACGTTCTCAATTCTTCATACGTCTCGGTGGCATGCCCGGTTCGTTCCCATCCCTTGCCGATCAACACCCCGAACAGCAAAGCCACCATGACCATTGGACCCAGCATCCAAAATCGCCGCCGTTGGTTCTGTTCCATCATATGCGTCCTTTCGCCCGCACGGTCTTGTATTCCTAACGCTTCGCCAGCCACTGGAGCGGATCGACCGCTTCGGCCCCTTGGCGTAATTCAAAGTATAAGGTATTTTCGCCCGTCAT
>DASTJX010000296.1:0-3253 GCA_035716265.1 Nitrospira sp. | reverse complement strand
CCTCTACGTCCGTTGAGCCGAAGGCGGCCACACAGGTTCCCACCGGTGCTCCGGTCTATGATCTCAGGGGTGTCGCATGCCCCCTCAATTATGTAAAAACGAAGTTGAAACTGGAGATGATGGATGCGGGTGAAAAACTGGAAGTATGGTTGGATGCCGGTGAGCCGATCAAGAATGTGCCGCTCAGTTTGAAGAATGACGGGCATCTGGTGCACATACAGGAAGCGCTGGAACCGGAAGCGGCGCACTACCGGATTCTGGTCGAAAAAGTGGAATGAGTTGAGCCGCATCTCAGTGCCGCAAGGATAGGGTGGAAAAAACGTGCACACAAAGCAACCAACTGGCGACATACTCGCCTGGGCCGAATCGCTCGAGGGAAATCAGCCCCAAGAGGTGCTCGCCGCTACCATTAAGCGCTATGCCCCGCGAATTGTGCTCGCCTGCAGCTTCGGTGCGGAGGACGTGGTCTTAGTGGACATGATCCATCGGATTGACCCGTCGGTGGGGCTGTTCTATCTCGATACGGATTTCCTCTTCCCCGAGACGTACGCGACGCGCGACCGGATCATCGAACGATATGCGCTTAAAGCGGCCCAAGTGCATCACGTGAAGTCTCTCCTGACTCCGGAACGGCAGGCGGAGCAGCATGGCCCTGCCCTGTGGACGAGCGACCCCGACCAGTGCTGCAAGTTGCGAAAAGTCGAACCGTTGACGCGTGTGTTGAGCGGATACGATGCCTGGATTACCGGTATTCGACGGGAACAAGCGCCGACCAGGGCCCATGCCAAGCCCATCGAGTGGGATCACATCTTTCAACTCGTCAAGGTGAATCCGCTCGTCCGGTGGACGTGGGCCGATGTCTGGACCTACATCAAAGTGTACGAAGTACCCTATAACGAATTGCATGACCGCAACTATCCCAGCATCGGCTGTATTCAGTGCACGAAGCCGGTCATGCCCGGTGACGATCCGCGGTCCGGACGGTGGGAAGGCCGGGATAAGACCGAATGCGGCCTTCATAAGACATCATCATGATGAGCATGCAAGAACTCATTGCCAAAATCGCAAAGGGACCCAAGGCTTCCAAGGATCTCACGTGGGACGAAGCCAAGCGGGCCATTCACGCCTTGATAGAAGGCGACGCCACGCCCGCGCAGGCCGGGGCATTTCTCATTGCCATGCGTTTCAAGATGGAGTCCGTGACAGAGTTGGCCGCCTTCACGGCCGCGACCCGCTCCTATGTGGCGCCGCTTCCAATCCCTCAGGAACTCGGTGTCGTGGATCTGCCGTCATATGCCGGTAAGCAGGACACCTTCCATGCACTGGCCGGCGCCGCGATTGTGGCAGCTGCGGCCGGTGCTGCCATACTCATGCATGGATACGATGGCGTTCCAGGTCGTCCGGGAAACGCCGGCCTGCTGAAGGCCTTGGGAATTCCCATTGACCTTGAGTCCAAAGCCGTCGCGGCACTCGTATCGAAACAGGGGTTCGCCTACCTCGACATTGCGCTCTATCACCCCCCGCTCTACCGGTTTCTGGAAATGAGGCAGGAACTGGGGGTGCGGAACGTGTTCCATCCCATTGCGCGGCTCTTGAATCCGGCACGCGCTGCCTCGCAAGTTATCGGCCTCACTCATCCGCCTCATTTCGAGAAGACGGCCGAGGCCGTTCGGATGTTGGGCATGCCGAGAGCTCTTGTGATACGCGGCGTCGAAGGCGATCCCGAGCTGTCGATCGCCATGGCGACCAAGGTGCTGGAGTTGCGTGACGACCGGATCGCACCATTGACCTTCGCGCCCAAAGACGCCGGACTGCCATTGGCAACCTCCAGAGAGATGACTGGCTTTCCTAACGAGCATCGAGAAAAGGAGGCGGATCTGCTCAGACGGATTCTCCAGAACCGGATTTCCGGAGGCCAACGCGACTGGGTACTCCTCAACGCCGGTCTGTTGCTGTATGCGGCAGGGAAAGGGGCATCGATAGGCGATGGCGTGTCCTTGGCAAGACGGACGCTCGAGGATGGAACCGCCGCAAGAAAACTCGAAAGTCTGAGTCACACAACCATGGCTGCGGTTCAGCAAGAGGTTCATCGGTGAAACATCTGCGCCAGTTGGAAGATCAAAGCGTGTACATTCTCAGGGAAGCCTATAAACATTTCGACAATCTGGCCATGCTGTGGTCGATGGGGAAAGATTCAACGGTGCTGCTGTGGCTGGCTCGAAAGGCGTTTTTCGGGCATGTGCCATTCCCGTTGCTGCATGTGGACACCAGTTTCAAAATTCCCGCTATGATCGAGTACCGAGACAGGCTTGCAAGGGAATGGCATCTGAATCTTGTCGTCGGCCAGAACAAAGACGCTCTGGCGGCCGGTATGAACCATACTTTGGGCCGCGTCACCTGTTGCACGGCGCTGAAAACCAACGGGCTCAAACAATTACTCGAACAAAAGGGCTATACCGGAGTCATCTTGGGGGTTCGGGCAGACGAGGAAGGCACCAGGGCGAAAGAACGCTATTTTTCCCCGCGTGATAAGCACGGCGACTGGGATTTCCGTGACCAACCTCCCGAACTCTGGGATCAATACAAGACCACGTTTCCTCTCGGGACACATATCAGGATCCATCCGTTGCTGGATTGGACGGAAATCAATATCTGGGAATACATCAAGCTCGAGAACATTCCCTTCATCGACCTCTACTTGAACAAAGGAGATGGCACTCGTTATCGAAGTCTGGGCTGCGCTCCCTGCACCACGCCCATCAAATCCACGGCCAAAACCGTCGATGAGATTATCGAGGAGTTGCGTCATACGACCGTGGCCGAGCGCTCAGGGCGTGCGCAGGATGAAGGCCGTGGGATGGAGATGTTGCGAAAAGATGGATACATGTAGCACCAGCTATTCTGCCGCTGCTGTGTATCGGTGAGGAGTGGCTGACCAGGTTTGAGGAGCATGATGAGTACGGCGAAATCGTCGGAGAATCTCAATATCGTCATCGTCGGGCACGTTGACCACGGCAAGTCAACGCTGCTCGGACGGCTCTATGCGGATACCGGCTCTCTACCAGACGGCAAATTAGACAAGGTACAGGCCATCTGCCGGCAGCAGGGAAAGGAATTCGAATACGCCTTTTTGTTCGATGCCTTTCTGGAAGAGCAGGAGCAAGGCATCACGATTGACACCGCACGGACGTTCTTCATGTGGAAAGGCCGACAATACATCATTATCGATGCACCAGGGCACAAAGAATTTCTC
>DASTJX010000295.1:0-2335 GCA_035716265.1 Nitrospira sp. | reverse complement strand
CCGCTGCGGTTTCCGGTGCAGGACGTCTATAAATTCGATGCCCGGCGGATCATTGCCGGCCGCATTACGGCCGGGCGGCTCAAAATCGGCGATGTTCTGGTGTTTTCACCGTCAAATAAACGAGCCAACATCCGCTCGGTCGAAGCGTTCAATGTCGAGCCGGTTCTCACCGGAGCCGAGGCAGGACAGTCTGTTGGCATCACCCTTGACGAGCAGATCTTTGTCGAGCGCGGAGAAGTTGCCACGCATCAGGAGCAGTTACCGCTGGTGTCCACGGCATTCAAAGCCAACCTCTTTTGGCTGGGGAGGCAGCCGTTGGAACAAGGCCGCAGGTATCTCCTCCGTGTGGCCACGAGAGAAGTCGAGTGCGAGGTGGCCGCCATCCACCGGATCATCGATACCATGGACTTGAATCAGCAGGAAGGCAGCAGCAAGGTGACGCGTAACCAGGTCGCAGAATTGACCTTGCGCACCAAAGCTCCGGTCGCGTTCGATTTGTCTGCCTCATTCGAGGCGACAGGCCGTTTCGTTCTGGTTGACGACTACGATATTGCCGGCGGCGGGATTGTGACGGAGATGATCAAAGATGATCAGGAAAACCTCCGTGAAGAGGCGCGTCGGCGAGACTTCGCGTGGGTCAAGGGAGAAGTCGGTATCGAAGAACGGGCTCAACAGTATGGCCATCGGGCCGCGATCGTGTTGATCATTGGCGGGAGACATACCGGGAAGTCCTTTCTGGCCAAAAAACTCGAAGCCCGGCTCGTTGCCGATGGACGCCATGCGTACCTGCTCGATGGAGAGAATCTGCGCAGGGGCCTGGACGCCGATCTTGGCGAGGGAGAACGAGGCCAGACCATGGAGATTGCCCGGCGGTATGGAGAGGTCGCGCGATTGCTCGCTGATACGGGGCTGATCGTCGTCTCGACGACCAATCCGTTTGGCATGGCCTATGTGGAGGCAGCGCAAGCCATCAGGACATTGGTCCACCCTACACCCGTCATTTCGATTCACATGAGCAAGCTCCCCGACGAGGCTTCGACGAATGCCGATCTCGTGTTCTCTGGTCCAGCGGATTTTGACGCCGCCACAAAATGTATCCTGGACGAGCTCAAGCGCCGGGGTGTCTTGGCTCAAGCGATTGGGGCTAAGCCGACCTTCCAGTATTCCATCTAGCGGATGCGGAGCGCCTATCAGCTGAGCTATGTCACAGAAGCTGGTTTGCGGTTTGACTGGCCTAAAACCGCTGTGTTACCGTACCACCCTTATTGTTTCGTCTTGCGGTGAAGGCATCGAGTGGCCTCTGAAAAAGACCTAAAATCCATCCTCGGTAAACTCCAGTATACCGACGACGCCAAAGTCGTTGCGCAAATTACTGATCAAATGAAGCAGGTGCAGGCTCGCATGGCCGGCATCAAGCATAAACTGGTCGTCATGAGCGGCAAGGGCGGCGTCGGCAAGAGCATGACGACCGTGAACCTTGCCCTCGCCCTGGCCCGTCAGCACGCGCGAGTCGGGCTTTTGGATGTCGACCTTAACGGCCCCTGTGTTCCACGGATGCTGGGTCTTCATGGGCGTTCGTTGGCGATCACGCCGGAGGGGGCCGTTCCTCCGGTCGGGCCACTCGGGGTCAAAGTGGCTTCCATGGATTTCTTTCTGGGCACGTCATCGCCGGTCCGCTGGCAGGGCCCTATGGATGTCAGCCCGGTCTGGCTGGGCTTGATGGAGATGAACTTGATTCGCGAGTTTCTGGCTGACGTGGCGTGGGGAGAACTGGATTACTTGCTGGCCGACCTGCCTCCTGGCGCCGCGGCCGACAAGCCGCCGGTCATCGCTGGTTTCATTCCCGATCTGGCAGGTGCGATTGTTGTGACGACGCCTTCTGAAGTGGCATCCGACGTGGTGCAGAAATCCGTCACCTACGCACGGGACATGGGCATCAAGGTGTTGGGCATCGTCGAAAATATGAGCGAGTACCGGTGCCCCTCGTGCGGCGAACTCAATGAGTTGTTCGAAGGCAACACCGAATCCATGTGCGAGGCGCTTGATCTCCCCTTATTGGGCCGCATTCCCTTTGATCGCAAGCTTGCCCGCACGTTTGACAAGGGTGAGCCTCTGCTTGATGAGACTTACCCGACCATCCAGCGGTATCAGGATATTGCCGGTCGGATCAGGACTCTATTGGATTACAAGAGAGTGTTGGCGGAAAAATTGTGAGCGGAGAGGAGCTGTCATGAAATTTGTGTGTCTCAACTGCGAAACCTATATGAACTTCGAGAAGGTGGAAAAACCCGGCGAAGGATCGCTCGGTGTTTTCTTTGGCTGCCCCTCCTGCGGC
>DASTJX010000294.1:0-4660 GCA_035716265.1 Nitrospira sp. | reverse complement strand
TACGGGTCGTTTTGGGGTCATCGAGGATTCACTCACTCGATCGTTTTTGCTGTCCTGGCTAGTGGGGTATTCGCGCGGTGGATTGGTTGCTGGACTGGCATCACAGTCGTCCGAGTCTGGACCTTCTGCTCCGTCGCCATGCTTTCTCATGGCATTCTGGATGCCATGACGGACGGAGGGCTGGGAGTGGCATTCTTTTCGCCGATGGATCAGAACCGATACTTCTTTCCGATTCGCCCGATCCATGTGGCCTCTATGTCTCTGCGCGATCTATTAGGCCCTCATGGGCTTGATGTGCTGGCGAGCGAATGCCTATGGGTATGGATTCCGTGCGCTGTCGTGACGACACTGCTGTGGTGGTTCGGTCGAAGCAGACGTCCGGTCAGTTCATTGGAATGATCGTAGTAGCCATCTCGCTCGGCAGCAGCAGTGTGACCATGGTTTGATTCTGCTCGTCCGGCTGTACGAGAGCCAGCAGGGGAAAAGGTTGCGGTATCGTGTGGGGCGGAAAATTCAACAATGCCGGAAAGTCAATCAACGGTGACAGGGCAGGTTGGGCTGCAAGGCGAAGTCTGAAGGCCATCAACACGTCGCGCAACCTGGCGGTTTGCTCTTCCGACGTGAGTGTGTGTATCGGTGCGATGCCGGTGTCCCAGAGCGGCTTGGTAACGGTTACCGAGAACGACAAGCCAAGCTGTTTCGCGGCCGGCGTGACGTCGATTAGCGCCCCCGAGTCAATCGCCTTCTGGAAAGGTATGGACGCAGGCAAAGCCTCGCCTCGATCAGCAGGCCGGTCTTCTCCGGGCTCCGTTGACCCGGACTCTGTGGCAGGGGCGGTCGATGACGGCAAGGCCCCTTCCACCCTCGAGGAGGCTGGCAGGGAATTGAGAATCCCGTCATAAATCAGCCTGGCACGGGCGGACCATCGTGGATTGAACGGACGGCCGCTGAAGGCGGCTTCTGCTGCATGCTTCTCGTCGTAGGAAAGCGCACGAGGCGTGTAGTCTTCCATACGTTAACTAATAAATCCGTGTACGCCGAAGTCAAGAGTTTGACCCCACATTAGTCCTTCAGCGGTTTGCCTTTAGTCTCCGGGGCGAACCAGAGCACGGCCAAGCCGGCCAGATAAATCAAGGCCACAGTACTGGCTGCGCGGCCGAAGGTACCAAGCGTCGTGACGAGCCAGCCGGTCATGAAGGGGGAGATTGAGGCAAAGATCCGGCCCGCGTTGAAGCAAAAGCCGGCCCCCGTGGCGCGGAGCCTCGTCGGATAGAGCTCCGGCAGGTAGATGGGAAATCCGCTAAAAATACCGTTGTTGAAAAACCCGAGGACCGGCAAAAGCAGCAAGACGCCGCTGTAATGAGATGGCAGAAGATACGTCGTGGGCAGCATGATAAAGCTCCCGACACACATGAACGCGAAGACCGCTCGGCGTCCGAACCGGTCGGCTAACGGCCCGAAAACGAGATATCCGAAGATCGCTCCCGCATTCAGCGCCATAATGGCATAGCTGACCGCTCGTGTGAGTGTCCCCGAGTCTGCCCCCTGAAATTCGGGCAACTCTCGCACAAGCGACGGAGCCCAGTTCGTCGATCCCCAAAGACCGAACACCGCGACGAAAGCCAGGGCAGAACCCACCAGTGTCGCTCGTCTCAGATCCCCTTCAAAAATAGCCGACAGTGGGACGATTCCCCGTGCATGGGCGTGCGTCCAGCGTGGTGGCTCCTTCACCCACCACCGGATCAGTAAGGCGACGAATGCCGGCAAGATGCCGATGAGGAAAAGACCTCGCCATCCGTACGCGTCTTTCAGGGCAAGATTGCAGATGGCAGCCAGAAAAAACCCCACAGCCCAGGCGGATTGTAAAATACCTGCCGCTTTGGCCCGTTTGTCTTCCGGCCACGATTCGGCGACAAGTGCTGCACCCGCTGCCCACTCTCCGCCGATCCCCAGTGCCGTAAGAAAGCGGTACAGCGCCAGCTGCCACCACTCCTGTGACAGGGCCGCCGCGCCGGTGAATCCAGCATAGATGAGAATCGTCGCCATAAGAACCTTGGTTCGTCCAAAGCGGTCTGCCAGGACTCCAAACGTAATCCCGCCGATTGCCCAACCGATCAAAAAAATGGAAAAGATTATCCCTCCGTACCAGCCGATGCGATCGGTGGCGGGCGGGCCGCTCGAGGTGTGCAACAATTCATGCAGCGCCGGATGCAGAACGATCGCATAGATCGTGGCATCCATGGCATCAAAGACCCAGCCGAGCCAAGCGACAAACAACACCAGCCATTGATCTCGACGGACGCCTTGCCACCAAGATTGCCTGCTCACCGATTGCCGATCCGGAGGGGCTGCAGCGGTCACTCGAATGTCCTCGGAGGAGTACATAAAACAGACAGGGGCTGCGCGACGCTAAGGATCTTCCCTGGCCGAGTCAAGGTGAAGCTGGAAGCTCTTTTCGACATCCTGATATAGTCGCGCCTATGCGGCGCGTAGATTTCTATGAGATTTTGGGCGTGCCCCGTGAGGCGTCGGAAGACGTCATCAAGAAGGCCTACCGGAAGCTGGTCTTCGAGCATCATCCTGACCGCAATCCCGACAACAAACAGGCGGAAGACAAGATCCGCGAGATCAATGCCGCCTACGAGGTCATCGGTGATGCGGAAGCGCGGCGCAACTACGACCGGCTGAACTGGGGCGATGAATTCGCGCCGGAGATGGTTGATGTCGCCGTCCTGCTCGAAGAAATGGAAAAGAAACTGTTCGATGAAGGACGGAAGGAACTCTTTGCGCTGCTCGTGAAGGATGTGACGACGATCAAGGCGGAATTGGCGCTCATCCGAGATCGCGTGGTCAAAGATCAAGGATACGACTCATTCAAGGAGACGCTCGTTCACGATCGCGCGGGGGAAGTCATGCTTGAACTGGTGACCGATGAAATGAACGGCCGCAAACAGCGCCTGGTGGAAGTGGCTACCCAGATGATGGTATCTCAAGGCGTGGTCGCTCGCAACGACGAAGGCGGCATTCGTTCGCTGCGTAATCGGCTCGACGAGCAATTCAATAAGGGGCGCCTGCACGGCTTTGCGTCGGCGCTGGAACTGTTCTATGAACGGCGATAGTACAAGGCTCCCGCGTCTCATGTGGGCTTGCGGAGCGGGCCGGCCACGAAGCGTCCGGCCTTCATCACGCCGATAAGGCGGCTTCGGTCGCGCAGCAGTTCCACTTTCCTCAGCGGATTTCCGTCGACGAGGATGAGATCTGCCTCCTTCCCACGGGCAACCGTCCCGACCTGATCGTCCACGCCGATCAATCGCGCAGCGGCCGATGTTGAGGCGATGATCGCTTCCATCGGACTCATACCGAATGCGACCATTCGTTCCAGTTCTTGAGCATTGTCCCCATGCCTGTTAAAGGGTGTTCCGGCATCGGTGCCCATGGCGATCAGCAGTCCACGCTCGTGCGCCTGCCGGAAGCTGGCTTCATGACGCTGCGTCAAGGCCTTGGCTTTCTCGAGGGCGCTATCAGGGATGCCGCAACCTCGGCGGCAGGCGGCCGTTGTGGCGAGTGCGGAAAGCGTCGGGACCATATAGACGCCATGGCCCAGCATAAGAGCGGCGGCTTCCTGGTCCATCAAGGTGGCATGCTCGATCGAATGTACACCGGCGCGAATCGCATTCTTCATCCCCGTTGCTCCATGCGCATGCGCGGCGACCTTTCGTCCCGCGCGGGCCGCTTCCTCCACGGCCGCCCGGAGTTCTTCCATCGTCATTTGCGCTTGATCGGGGGACGTCCCTGGTGTGAGGACGCCGCCTGAGGCGATTACCTTGATGACCTGGGCCCCGGCATCGATTTGCTCGCGCACGACCTTCCGGACTTGTTCGACGCCTTTCACTTCCTGGCCGATAAACCGTGCATGGCCTCCGATCATACAGATTGCAAGTCCGGCGCCGATAATGCGAGGCCCGTCGGTCACGCCTTTGTCGATCGCCCGTTGAAGCGTAAAAATCGAGTGATCACGCGAGCCGACATCGCGAACCGTGGTCACGCCGGCCTCAAGCGTTTGCCTGGCCGACTGGGCGGCCTTGAGCAACGTTTCAGACGGCGTTTCCTGCTCGATTGCCTTGACCACGTCAGGTTCGGCTCCCAAAGAAAAATGAACATGACAGTCGATCAAACCTGGAAGCAGGGTCAGTCCGCGGCCATCGATGCGGGAGGCACCACGGGGAATGTTCACGCTGCGACTGGGACCGGCGGCATGGACCCGCTTGTCCTGCACGATCACTGTGGCCCGTTCGATCGTGTGACCGCTTCCGTCGAGCAGCCGGACGTTGTGGATCGCCATGACCACGGGATCAGCTTCCGATCGGAAATGTGATGATAATTCCGCCCATGACGTCGTTGAGCTTGAAGTCCCGGCGGGGGCTGTTTGGATGCCGGTTGTGGCAATCGACGCAGGCTTGGGAGACGGCGCGATCGGCATAGACCGCTTGAAACAGACGCAGTTCCCCGCGTCGCACGATGCCGTAGTGTGGCTGCGAAGGATCCTGTTGAACGGCCGCTAATCCGACGCGTTCGAGATCGCTATTCGCGCCGTTCCAGGCGTAGATCGGCGTCAAGCTGGCGAGACGGAAGGAAAAGCCAAGGTCTTTGATGGCGACCA
>DASTJX010000293.1:0-3169 GCA_035716265.1 Nitrospira sp. | reverse complement strand
CAGTAACGGCCTTCGGCCGACGGTTTGCTGCAGCCATAACGCCTCTGACGTCAACAGACCGCGTAGACACCGCGAGCGAGGGCATGGCAAAACGATGGCATTGCGCGCAACATCCCCTGAACCTGTCGAGTAATAGGTCCTTCCACTGACGACCAAGGCATGCGATCACGCAAGCCCGCTTCGACTATGATGGTGTGAGGCTGGGAGACCGGCTCACCGATGCGGCTCGTCATCCGGACGGTGACTTCCTGAAGCCCCTTGATCTTTTGATGAAGTTCCTCGGCCATCACTTGGGCCAGCACACTATAGATCTTTCCCACATGCGCAATCGGATTTTTCCCGGCGGCCGCTTCACTGCTGGCCGGCCGGTAAAGCGAACTCACGCCGCAGACGCGATTGCCTCTCCCGACTTCACCGGAATCTCCTGATTCCGCCGAAGTGCCGAGCAGCGTGAGATACACGCCATCGATGCCCTGTCCGCGGCGATCCAACGTATTCACATCCAACCGGACCGAGAAATCCCGGCCTACCCGTTGTCGCACAAATTGCTGCAGCGATCGTATGAGTTGGGCCTTCCGGGAAAAATACTCCGATTCCCGTCGAATCTTGCCTGCCAAGAAGGGCATGGCGACAGTGAGCTCGATTCCCGTCCCCTGACGCAGCGCGAGCACCTTCACGTCCCGGCCGGTATCGGGCCACTCCCTTTTGAACGAGGGGCTGTTGAGAAACTGCTCCGTGTCGAGCACCAACCGTTCCGTCGGGGTGAGCGGCGCGTAGCCAACCACGGCGGAGGTATCGTTCGCTACCGGTTCCCGAGCGCCTTCCACAGTCGAACGCAGCTCGGCGGAAGAGGGTTTCAATTCAACCTGACACACCAAATCCTTGATCGGCTTGACAAGCGGCAAATGCAGTCGAAACCAGCGGTAGACGGCGCGCTCGGCGATGTCACCCACGGGAATGCGTTTGCTCTTCCACTCGTACGTCGCGCGATCCCCCATGACCAGCCGCATGGGGCTCAGAACCGCACCGCCACCGAATCGGCAGGCCGCTTGCCCGGCCACCAGCAAGGCTTTATCCGCATTGAAATGCAGCACGCGGCCACAGGTTCGTAGATAGGCCTGTGCCAGATCTACGGCGACCTGTTCCATCACGGCATCGCAAATCGTGTCGGGATGCCCCAAGCCTTTTCGCTCGACAATCTCGATTGGTCTTTCTGCAACCGGCACCTGGCCGGACGGTTGAACGATCGGCTCCGTCATCCTCGGTCTTGTTCGTCTCATTATAAGATCAGAAACCAGTATAGTCGCTATAGCAAAGGCGATGCCTCCAGGAAGCAAGGGTCCCCCCCTGCGAAGCCTTTGGGCCCATTCTGGAGAGACAGGCAGTCACGTTCCCCATTTTCAATGGCCGTGGCCACAATCGTGATATCGTGGCATTGTACTTGCTAAACGTCTCCGTCATGCTATGACCCTGGCGACGGCTACGCATAGCTCCGTCATGCAGGAGAATCACAACCGGTCACTTGTGCCGGCCATTCTCTGGGCGATCCTTACTCTATGTGTGGTGCTCATGCCTGGCTGTGGCGAACAAGACTTGGAATCCTCCGGTGGCTCAATCGAGGATCCTCGGCGGTCGGAACGGCACCGGATGGTGGACGAACAGATCATTCCAGGCGGCGTCCGAGATCCCAGGGTGATCGCCGCGATGCGCCGCGTGCCGCGCCACCGCTTTGTTCCGGATGAATACGCCCTCGAGGCCTATGCGGACAATGCGTTGCCAATCGGCCATAAACAGACCATCAGCCAGCCGGTGCTGGTCGCCTCGATGACGGAATCCCTCAAGTTGACGGGTCACGAAAAAGTCCTGGAAATCGGCACCGGATCCGGATATCAGGCGGCCATTTTGGCGGAGCTCGCACGCCAGGTTTACACGATCGAGCTCGTGGAGCCGTTGGGTCGGCGAGCCGCCGCCGTCTTAACCGAGCTCGGGTATCGAAATATCGTGACGCGCATCGGAGATGGTTACCACGGCTGGCCAGAGGAGGCGCCGTTTGATGCCATCATCGTGACCGCGGCACCCCCGGATGTGCCGCAGCCGCTCCTCGACCAACTCGCCATTGGAGGGCGCCTGATCCTTCCGGTGGGCGAGGCCTCGCAATATCTCGTGCTCTACCATCGCACCCCCTCGGGCTTGGAGTTCACGAGACTCGAGCCCGTCCGGTTCGTGCCGCTCGTGCGTGAGACTCCTCCGCATCGCGATGACCATCCCTAGCCTGCATTACTTTGGGTTCCTCACAGTCGAGAAACCCGCCTCGGTACGCGTGGATGATGAGTTTCTGGCGGCCCGTGACCCCGAGTTTGCCAAAGATGCTCGTGAGGTGATGACGGACGGTAATCTCCGATATGCAAAGGTGGGTGGCGATCTCCTTGTTCGCGAGGCCTCGGCCGACCAGGATGGTAATCTGACGCTCCCGAGCAGTTAAGGAGGTCGACTGCTCGGCGGCCAACGCTTTCGCCGTCTCTCGGAGATTCTCGGCCACTGCGGTTGATTTCACAGATTCACAGAGGTCACCATTCGCACCGTGCCGATGAGGCTCGCCCAGGCACTCAATGATTCGAATCATGGCCGCGGCAGGCTGGACCGTCAATGCAACGCCATCCAGCCACGTCAGGTGCTCGTGCAGGCGATCCTCCATCGGAAACCCGCCAAGGCCCACGATCCTCGCATGGGGTGCCAGATCCTTGATTCCGCAGATCACCCGCTTCAGATCGAGATACGGATCCAACTCAAGGAGAATAACTGTGGGTTTCGTGCGACCGAGCAGTCGATCTAAGTCCGACCCGCAGGCCGCATGTCCGACGAGACGAATATGAGTGGCAGAGCTGAGCGCCCGCTGCACCCCATGCTGAACGAGACAATTGTTGGAGACGACGGCCAATGTGATCACGGTCTCCTCCACTGATGCCCTCTTCCCCTCGCTCGCAACCATGGCCGGCATGCTCTCTTCCAGTCGTCTACATGATATCGCTGGGGCGGGAGACTCTATGAGAAGGGAGATCCGCCCGCTATTAGTCTCGACACCAAGCAATTGAAGTGCCATGATGCCGTGGTTCTCCGCAGTGTCCGGATTGTCAAGATGCGGCTGTGCGTTGGCGATCACCTGCAGCCT
>DASTJX010000292.1:0-3058 GCA_035716265.1 Nitrospira sp. | reverse complement strand
TGAAATCATTGAACAGGTCTTGACGGCTCACGATCAATTGGATCCCGGGGAACGCCTCTCGAACATGGTGTTCATGGGAATGGGTGAACCGTTGGCGAATCTCGCGGCGTTGTCTGAGGCGGTTTGCCGGCTGACGAATACAAAATGGGGGCTCGGCTGGTCGCCACGGCGGATTACCGTCTCGACGGCGGGATTGGCCTCGAAATTACACGAAGTGGCCCCGCTTGGCGTGAATCTGGCGATTTCGTTGAACGCCACGACCGAAGAGCAGCGGGCTCGACTTATGCCGGCGGCTGCTGGGATCGCCTCACTCAAAACGCTGCTCTCCGCATGCCGTCGCTACCCCCTGGCTCGCCACCGACGGTTGACCTTCGAGTACGTGCTGCTGGCGGGTGTCAACGACCGAGTAGTCGATGCGAAACGACTGGTCGCCTTGACCAAGGGCATCAACTGCAAGATCAATCTCATTGCATTCAATCCGTTTCCCGGTAGTCCGTTTCATCGACCGTCCGACCAAGACATCCTCACGTTCCAATCGATTCTGCGACAGGCCGGGATAGACGTGTTCATTCGGAAAAGCCGGGGCCGGGACGTCCTGGGCGCATGCGGGCAACTGGGAAATCTTCCTCCGTCGTACGAACGAACCTTGACACAAATTGAATCTCATTGTTAGCATGCATCGTTCCGGTTCTTACCACCAACCATGATCAGGCTGCGCTTCCGGCACATTCCCTTTTGGTTGCTTATCGTCATCGTCCTCGCACTTTCCGTTCAATCCGCCGCCGCAGAACCGCATGAATACCTTCTCTCGAACGGCATGAAAGTGCTGCTCGTCGAGATGCCCAAAGCGCCCGTCGCGACGGTTCAGGTTTGGTACAAGGTCGGATCGCGCAATGAAGTGATGGGGCGAGCCGGCCTCTCGCACATGCTCGAACACATGATGTTCAAAGGCACAGCGAAGTATCCGAAAGGTTCGTTCTCGCGTCTGATCCGCAAAAACGGGGGCATGGACAACGCGTTCACCAGTCAGGATTTTACGGCGTATTTTGAGAATCTCGCTGCCGATCGCGTGCAACTCGCCTTGGAAATGGAGGCCGACAGGATGCAAGGCCTCATACTGGATCAGAATGAACTGAAAACCGAGCGCGAAGTGGTCAAGGAAGAGCGCCGCCTTAGGACCGAAGACGATCCGCAGGGCGCGCTGGTCGAGGCGCTGTTCGCACAGGCCTATCTTAGCCATCCCTACCACTGGCCCGTGATCGGCTGGTTCGGCGACTTGGATGCCATGACGCTCGACGATCTGCAGCGGCACTATGATACGTACTACTCTCCTAACAACGCCACGCTGATTGTCGTGGGCGACATCAAAGCGGAGCAATTGCTGCCGACGATCAAACACCTGTTCGAGCCGATACCCCGTGGCCCAGAGCCGAAACCAGTTGCGACCATGGAGGCCGAACAGAAAGGCGAGCGCCGCTTTCTCCTCAAGCGTGAAGCACAGGTGCCGTTTGTGATGATGGGGTATCGCGTCCCCAATTACACGAGCGAGGACTCCTATGCATTGGACGTCCTGGAATCGATACTCTCACACGGAAAGAGTTCGCGGCTTTATCAGAGCTTGGTGTACGACCAGAAGCTGTCGCTGGCTGTCGGGGCGGAGTACGGGTTGATGCAGACGGATCCCGGTCTCTTCTATTTCTACGCGCTCGTCAGTCCCGGACAAAAGGTGGAGGTCGTCGAGGAGGCCCTGCACAAGGAGATCAAACGGCTCCAGTCCGAGGCTCCCACTGAGCAAGAGCTGCAGCGCGCTAAGAACCAGGTGGAAGCGGCCCGGATCTTTGAACAGGACTCCAACTTCCGGCATGCGATGCTGCTGGGTCAGGCGGAGTCCGTTGGAGCAGGCTGGCGCAAGGTCGATCAATTTCTGGAACGGATCCGGGCGGTCACCGCCAAGGATGTGCAGCGTGTCGCCGGACAGTATCTGCTGGAGGACTCCCGGACGGTGGGCAGCTTGATTCCAGTCACACCCAAGCCGGCCGAGCCGCCGACTGCCTCGGTCCAGCAGGGAAAGCCGTGATCAGGACACGCCTGCACCCGATGCTTCGCCGTGGGCTGCAATGGTGCCTTGGGACATCGGTATTCACTCTCGTCTTCGCGACGTTCCCGGTCTCACCGTCCGGCGCTGCTGAAATCGTTCCCACAAAGTTCGTCACACCGAATGGCCTGACCGTCCTGGTATTGGAACAGCACTTCCTGCCGATCGTTGAAGTGCATGCAATGGTGAAAAGCGGATCGGCGCAGGACCCACCCGAGAAAGCGGGCCTGGCCAATCTGGTGGCCAGCCTGCTTGATGAAGGCACGACCAGCCGCACCTCCAAGCAGCTTGCGGAGCAGATCGACTTTGTCGGCGGTGCGTTGGAAGTCAAGGCTGCTGAAGACTTCACGACCGCCTCAGTCCGAGTGCTGAAAAAAGATGTGGAGCTGGGGTTCACCCTGCTTGCCGATATTGTGCAACACCCGGCATTCCTCAAACCTGAATTTGAACGGATCCGCTCACAGATTCTCGGCGAAATGGCGAGCGACAACGACGATCCAGGCCATGTCGCGATGAAAGCGTTCAATCAACTGGTCTTTCACGGCCACCCCTATCGCTGGCCGCTAAACGGAACCGAGGAGTCGCTGAACAAGATTACCCATGCCGACGTCGTGGGATTCTACGCCCGTGAATACGTCCCAAGTCAGATGATTCTCACGATCGTAGGCGACGTGACGGCGGAACAGGTCACGGGATTGGTGCAGACGCACTTCGGAGGCTGGAAAAAGGCCGCACCGCCGCCACGCAGCGCGAAGAGCGCTCCGCCGATCGAGAAAAAGACGGTGCAGCTGATTGAAAAAGACCTGACCCAATCGAACGTGATTCTAGGGCATGGCGGAATCAGCCGGACGAATCCCGATTTTTACGCCGTCACGGTGATGAACTATATCTTAGGGGCCGGCGGGTTTTCCTCCCGCCTGATGGATTCCATACGGGACAAACAAGGGTTGGTATACGGCATCA
>DASTJX010000291.1:0-6386 GCA_035716265.1 Nitrospira sp. | reverse complement strand
TGTCGGTGTTCATCCCTGCTCCAGAACATGCCCAGCTCCCAGTCGAGGCTCTCCCCGAGGGCACGCAGGACGGCCTGAGCCGCATCTTTCAGCGTCGCGGACTCGGCCAGGACCCTGGTCACCGCATATTCCGCGGCCAGACGCCGGCTCGACCGCGTGGTCTCCGCCAGCGCGGCCCTGGTGTCGCCCACCATCCGCACGTACCCACGGCTCACATAGGTCAACGCGAGTACGTACGCGGTGAGTCGAACGAAATGCCACACCCACCACGCACTGTCCCAGGGTGCGGAAAAGAGGAACATCACTTCGGCCAATCCGAACAGCAGTCCCAGCGTCGCGAGCAGCCGATGTTCCGCCCTGCCGGTCCGGCCGGCCTCGAGCCAAAACCCCGCCGCACCGGCGAGGAATAAGACGGCGGCGATCCCATTGACGGCGAGCGCAACAGGCGCAAACTGCTCGTGCGTGGTAAATCGTGGCAGATGTTGGGGAGCGGCGACGACGAACAATCCGAAGGCGACCGTCCCGACTGTGACCAGGTAAGGAATCAGGTCCCTGGTCCGCTTCCCGATCATCCCCGGCGGATGCCACACGAACGAGAAGGCCACGCCGCCGAGCAGACTCGCCGCACTGCGCAAGAGCACGAAGCCCTCGTCCGGAGAGGAGACCGCGTGGAATCCTTCCAGGATCCCCATGCCCAGCAGCCCGCTCGCCAGCCCCTGGAGCCTCTCGTCTCCCCACTCCACCTTCCGCGCGAGTAAGACGAGGCCCATTAGGACGGCCGCTAACCCTCCCAAAGCTTCCACCGTCGAATGCAGCGGGACGTGGATCCAGATCTGGTGGGGCCAGAGAAAGTGAACGAGCAGACCGGAGAGCAACGCGGCGGCGACGAGCAGACCCGGAATCATCGGGTTCATGAGGTGTGGGCGTTTCATTAGGGCATCCCCTGCAGAGGCATTGCGTCGCGCGTACTAGAATGAGCCGCGAGAGGAAGAGAGGTCAAGGGTGAGAAAGCGTAGCTGGCTGCGGCGATAAAGAGTTTATGTCAGCGTACCATTCTAGCCGGAGTAAGCTGCAACCTTGCAAAACAGGTTGACGAGCATCATTTCATCGAGCGAACCAGGAATGGCACAAGAAATTCTTGGATCAGCAACGACGACGGCCAGGCATTGCGCGCGCGACAGTGCAACGTTCATCCGATTCCGGTCAAGAATAAAGGAAAGTCCCCGCGAACCGTATTCGCCGTAACTCGAGCAGAGCGACAAGAGCCTCCTGACCTTGGAACTAACGTCGCTCCTCGGACGACCAAATGCAATCATTCAGAAGGAGGGGCCGGGCATACACATCCCGGATCGTCCGTCGGGATCGGCCTGTAAAATCTTGCTGATATCTTCCCGTTCGGTCCGCCCGATATTGACCCACTGTTCGGCCATTAGAATGAGGGTCTGCACTCGTGCTTCGACCATCTCAAGCGATGGACGCAGCGTCGAGGGCTTTTTGTACGCGTTCAGATGCAGGAAGGACCGGAGACGGAACGGTGAGGCTTGGACGCGATTCTTCAGATCGAGGAGGAACGACCGAAGACGGTCGAGAAACACGGCCATGATTGAGGCTTGGACCGCATTCGCCAGTTCGTACAGTGCATTCACTTCGCCCACGATGGGATCGAGTTGAGAAGCGGTTACAGCATCGGTCTGGCTTCTTACGTGGTGAAGCGCTTGTATGATGACCGTCGCTCGCCGGTTGACGCCTTCAAGAAATTGCTCATCGAGTGTCTGGAGCTCATTCAGAATACGTTCAATCACAGAGACGCCTATCTCTCCCGCCTCATGTCCAGCCCTGCGGATGACTGCTTCCAAGACATCTCTGGTCGGCTGCACAGACCGTGCTCGCGCTTGCTGAAGGGCACGCAACGCTTTCAGAAGCGGTGGCTCGCTTCCCTCTGATGACTGCATGACTGGCTGCGGTGTGGTCACCTGTTGTCCGTTCGACAACGAATGGGAGGATAGCGCCTCAATCGCCGAGCCATCCCCGTTAGGAGACTGCTCGATACGTTCTTGGCGGTGATCCTCGGTCAGACGGTGAACGGCTGTGCTGATGCGTGCTAAGGCGTCATGGTATTTGTTGATCGCCTCCGCACCCTGGCGCAGATCCTGCCGTCCGAGCTCATGGAGTATGGGCAAGAGGTTGATGGCCATGTGTTCAATGGCCGAGAGTTGCACGCTCGCCGCTGATTTTGCAAGATTGGTGATGGCCTCCAGCATGATCCCGTAGAGCGTTGGCCAAACGGCTGGATTGTCTCCCTCGCTGAGCTTCTTCAGCGCCCTCTGAATCTGCGCCAGCCATACCTGTGCTTCCAGCGCAAACAACCCCACCACTTCTTTTTCAAACGAGGTCCCGACCAACTCTTGAATAGCCGTGCGTCGATGCGGCCACTTGCTCTTCCGTGCGGGAAGGCTGTCGAAGCCTTGACGGACAGGCGCGACAGACTCCGCCATCTCTTGAATGTCTTTCGCAATGGCATCAAGACTCTGAAGGAGGGCGGAATACTGACGGGACACAGCCGGCACCGGCCCGATCGTTCTTCCCATGTGAGTTCGTATGGGAAATGCGAGACGCGCTTTGGTCAGCATTGGATAGGAGATGCGTGCGACATCGGGAGGCTCGACGGTCTCAATGATGGTCACCAGTGGTGACGTACTGAGATCGACTTGTCGTGCTTCGAGGTCATCCGTCGAGCCGTCGCCGACCAACACCACCGGACGGAGCGGGAAGCGAGTATTGACACGCATCACGGTGCCTCGCTCACCGGTGGAGAGCCGGACTAATGTGCCGATGGGATAGGCCGAGAGCTGTTCGACCAACGCCTTGATAACCTTCCGCGGAAACGCCGTTCTCTCGACCACCACGAGCTCCCGGACGGCCTCGTGAGGCAGGAATCGGCGACGATAGGGACGAGGACTAATCAGTGCATCAAAGACATCCACCGCACCGATGATTGGAGCAAATTCGTTGATCTGGCCACCCTTGAGTTTATGGGGGTAGCCTTGCCCATCCCACCGTTCGTGGGCCTGGCAGACGACTTCCGCCAGCCAGTCCTGCGACGTTCCAAGCTTCCGCAACGCCTGAGAGCCCAGTTCGGGATGTTGCTCGATGACCACGCGCTCTTCAAGGGTCAGGCGACCGGCTTTCGTCACCAGTGACTGCGGGACGGCAAGCAGGCCGATATCGTGCACCAGGCCGGCCAGGGCCAGCCGTTCTAACTCCTTCCCCTTATACCCGAGCCCTACGCCCACCTTCGTCGCCAGGATTCCGACATTGATCAGATTCGTGATCAATGGTGAGCCGCTCGGTCCCGCGAGGGCTTCAACGACCAGCTGGTCACTCCGGCTATGCGACTCCACGATCTCCGACGCAAGCGAGGACACTCTCTTCAAATCGAAGTATTCCTGCCGCTGAATCGCCGTCGCGACTTGCGTCAGATGATCGACTGCACTCCGATACCATTGTGTTGATTGCTGGGTGATCATACGAGCCTACGCATACGGGCATACGAGAAACTCATTCGCTGCTCTTTGTGAGCTTGTTCTGCGCAGTCAGCACAATCGAAATCGCCCCTCCTAAGTCTCCTTCCTTGAAGCCTTCTTTTTCATATCCGGAAATGTCGACTTCTCCCTTGGGGTTGCCATGACAGACAAGGCATTGTTTGCTGTAAAAGAGCGGGAGCATGACGCGAACACCGCGACTATCGGCCAGCTGTTGCTCGACAATGTGATCTCCAACCCGGGGATGGTTTTTCTGAACGGCGTACAGCAGAAGCTCCTCCTCGTCGTCCGGTTTGTTACCCGGGTTTCGCGGCTCTTTCCCCGGCGGGCCAATCTGTCGCAACTTTAACCCGGTGTCCTTCGAGAAGCTGCGGGCCACCTGGGTTCCGAATGTCGCGGGGATGAACCCTTTAAACCCGATGCCCTTCTTATTGATCTCGGGCTGCACATCATGAACCGCCTTCTGCATGAAAAAAGCCAGCCGTAGGAGCAAGGGTTTCGCAGACTCCGGCATTGGGGCGGCGGCGAGATGGTGCAGATCATGTCGGGTTCTTGCCTGAAATTCTTTTCTCAGCTGGGCTTCGAAAGCGCTCGCGCTAAACCCTTTGTCCTCAAATCTGGGATTGTTGATTGCGGGCTGCGCTCGTCCGACGACGACCCTTCCAGAATCCAAGAGCACCGCTAACAGTCGAGCCGTCTCACTCAATTCCATCCTCTCGCTGGGGGATAGGTCGCCCCCCGCTTTTGGGTCGGCTTCACTGACCAAGCGTGCTGGCGGCACGGAGTCGGTCTGGGGGGTGTCGCGTGCAAATACTTGATCTGTTCCGATACTTCCCAGAACGGGCTTGAGGGGTTCTTTGTTTTGGTCCGTCTCCTCTGAGGGCCCGCTGACCGAAATATTGGGTATATCCGAGAGATAGAGCAGATATAAGCCGAGCGCTAACACCAGACTCAGCACGCCCACCGCATACCGGGGCTGAAGCCTTCGTGCGGGCTGAGATCGGCGAGAACCATTGAACGCAGCAATGGCCTCCTTCGCAATCCCGCCTGAAATCATCGCTTGTCGATATCCAAATCCTGTAATGAGCACGGTGTCGCAGAGAATATTCAGTCTTCGTGGAATGCCATTCGCGGATTTCACAATTCGATCCAGCGCCTGCTGTGAAAAGACCGCCCGTGGCTCTCCTCTCACCAGACTGAGCCGGTGATCAATGTAGTCTTCACTCTCCTTTTTGGTGAGCGGGGCAATTCTTGCCCGAAGGACAATTCGGTCACGAACCTGGCGCAGCTCAGAACGGTTGAGTAATGCGTCCAACTCTGGCTGGCCCACAAGGACCAGCTGAAGCAACTTCTCCGTTGCGGTTTCTAGGTTGGACAGCATGCGAATACTTTCCAACGTTTCGATAGGTATGTTCTGGGCTTCGTCGATAATGAGGACCACCGTGTGGTCATGGCGGTATTGGGCTAGCAACACCTCGTGCAGTTGATCGAGCTTCTGTGTTGGAGAACCAGCGACAGGTTCCGCGCTTAATTCTTTGAGAATGGTGGTGAGCAGACTGTCGAAACTGACCTTGGGATTGAGGATATAAATCGTCTTCTGCTTATTGGCATCGACTTTGGTGAGATAGGAGCGAAGTATGATGGTTTTGCCAACTCCCGCCTCGCCGGTGATCGCGATGAGCCCTTTACGTTCTCGGATGCCGTAGTCAATGCAAGCCAACGCTTCTTTATGGTTTGGACTCAGAAAGAGAAAATCGAGGTCCGGGGTGTTTTGAAATGGCTCCGTCGTAAAACCGTAAAAACGGGTGTACATAGATCACCTCGACGCTATGGCCATTGTTCTCATTTTCACGGTTCGCACATGGACTCACGCAACTCGCCCAAACGGAGACCAGTATGGTAATCGGAAGGAAAGTCTGCCGAGCAGCGGAAAAGTATCTATCTCTACAGGAAAAAATGATAGCCCGCTGTGTATACTAAGTATATATCCTAGGTCATTGTGAGTTAGAACTTCAATGGCCTTCGCCTTCCTTTGACCATCAGCAAGAGCTGGGTTGCTAGGGAAGTGGTCACTCTGTAGCTGAAATTGTCGCCGATACTGCAGGCGTTGAACTTGGTTGGCCGGAATTACATCTAGTCTTCGAGCAGCTTAAAGAGACAGCCTACTTTTCCGGCGAATTCGTCGCCTAAAGTAGCTGTTCTGAAGACAGTGCGCAGGTGAGATCAGGATGTGCTGGCTTTGAGATTTGTCTCGGAGAGGGCTTTCAAATTGGCCAGCCCGACCTCAAAGTCTTTGCCGATCATCTTGTCGCAATCGATGAAGAGGCTCATCACTTTCCCGATGTAGGGTTGCCGTCCATGGATCGCCCAGGTGACATCGGTTGAGCCACCGTTGGAGGTCAAGTTGTACTCGACGATGTTGTGCCCCTCGAAGGGCTCATCCATATCCAATGCCAAGACGACCTTGGATGGCGGGATCGTATCCGTGATCGTCAACCGTCCTTTGCCGACCTCCTTGTTGCCTGCGAAGTGGTAGACCGCCCCCTTGCCGCTCTCCGGGCCACTGAAGGCCCGCTTCATGGCCGGGTCTTTCTTTTCATAGGGCGACCAGGCTACCGACTGATGGAAGTCAGCGAGCACCGCATAAATCTTTTCGGGCGCCGCCTGGATGCTGATTGAACGTTGGACATGGAAGGTGTCTGGTTTGGTCGCCGCATAGAGCAGCACTGCACCCACCAGCGCCACAACACTATATGCGATTGTTTTGAGCATCGGTTTCCTCCGCTTTGTGAGTGAAGAATTCCTCTATTTTCGGCTGTCGTTCTTTTCCCAGAGCGTGATCAC
>DASTJX010000290.1:0-3661 GCA_035716265.1 Nitrospira sp. | reverse complement strand
TGGGCGGGTGAGAAAGGGTCGCGCGCACGTTGATTTGATCTACGCTGCTCTTGAAGCTTTTCCCTTGGGCAGTGAAAGAGACGAACATCCTTTAGAGTATCACCTCGCAGGGTTGCAGAAAGACCTTGAGTGGAACTTCCTCCCCATGATTTCCGTCCAGAAGCTTCAGATATAACTGCTTCACCGCATCCGCGAGTGCCGTGACTTGCTCATCTTCAAGCGCAATCATGAAGGACACATTGCGTTCCATCCAATTGTGCTCCGAGACGGAGCCGGTCTGTCCTTTGCCGCCCAGACCGGACGTGATGGTATACCCGTCAACTTGCAGATCGTTGAGCAGTCGGCGTACTTCACCCTCTAACGTATTGCGGCAGATGATGGTCAGCATCTTCATGGCGTCGTTTCTGATCTTAGACGGCTCTGAGCGACTCATCAGCGGTAGACCGTTAGAAGGCTTGCTTGTCCCCTTTACTCTTCCCGGCCATTGAATCCATGAACGCCTCGAAGTGTGCCCGCAACCCATAGGCGCCGTACAAGACTTCGAGATCATGCAGTATGTGTCCCACCGAAGCGACGAACCGCGTTTCTTCTCGTTTCACATGGCCGCGCAATTGAGACACCTCAACGGCACGACGGACGGCGAACACGAATGTGCTTTCCTCGACTGGTCTCACCAACACATCGTAGGCCCCTGCCTCCAGCGCCTGCCGGGAGAGGTCCTCATGTTGTTTTTCGAGCAGCAGCAGGACCGGGCACTCGGGACGAATTTTGTGCACGGCCCGGACGAAGCCGAGGCCTTCGAGTCTGGGCTGGTGTGCGTCGCAGAGAATGGCGGCGTAGTCCGTCGACCGGATGCGTTCCACAGACGCCAGCGCGCTGTCTGCCGTGTCGATCTGCGCATCCGGCAATTTGAGACGCAAGATCGAAGACAGGGTGTCGAGGAATATCAGATCGTCTTCAATGACGAGAACTCGGGTGGGCTGCATGGTAATTTCCTTAAAAAAAGCAAGATGAAGGCGAAGGCCGCGCGATGACGCTTGCACCGGGCAACAGGTGTCATTATATGATAGTTTGGTCTGCGAGTTTTGGCTCGATACTTTTGACAAAACGCGGCAGGGTGGAAACGAGCGTGCGCACCACATGAGAATCTGGCCTGGGAATCCGTACCCCTTGGGAGCCACCTGGGACGGCGAGGGTGTGAATTTCGCCCTGTTCTCCGAGAATGCGACGGCCGTCGAGCTCTGTCTCTTTGAGCGGCCGGACGACCCTCGTGAGACGCACCGCCTTCGAATCGAAGAATGCACCGATTATGTCTGGCACGTGTATCTGCCGGAAGCACGGCCCGGACAACTCTACGGCTATCGTGTCCACGGCCTCTATGAGCCGGAAGCCGGTCTGCGATTCAATCCCGCCAAGGTCCTGATCGATCCCTATGCGAAGGCGATTGCCGGCACTATTGATTGGTCGGACGCGTTGTTCGGATACCGGATCGGCGATCCCAAGACCGATCTCGCTGTCGACGATCGGGACAACGTCGGCTACATCCCCAAATGCGTGGTCGTCGATCAGGCCTTCACCTGGGGCGGCGACGAACTGTTGCGGACGCCATGGGATCGGACGGTGATCTACGAAGTGCATGTGCACGGCTATACCGCGCAGCACCCCGATGTCCCGGGGCCCCTGCGTGGCACCTATGCCGGGCTCGCGACACCGGAAGTGATCGAGCATCTGCAGCAGCTGGGCGTCACGGCCGTCGAACTCCTCCCCGTCCATCATTTCGTACGCGACAAACACCTGGTCGACCGCGGGCTCACCAATTATTGGGGCTATAACTCGATCGGGTTTTTCGCGCCGGACATCCGCTATGCGACGGCCACTTCGCCGGATCGCGCCCACCATGTCTGGGAATTTAAAACGATGGTCAAGGCGCTCCACAACGCCGGCATCGAAGTCATCCTCGACGTGGTCTATAACCATACGGGTGAAGGCAATCACCTGGGCCCCACGCTGTCCTTCCGCGGCATCGACAACGCCTCGTACTACCGGTTGGTTCCCAACCAGCCACGCTTCTATCAGGACTACACCGGCTGCGGCAACACGTTGAACGTGCGCCATCCCCGGGTCCTCCAGCTGATCATGGACAGCCTGCGGTACTGGGTGCTCGAAATGCATGTGGACGGCTTCCGATTTGATCTCGCCTCCACCCTCGCCAGGGAATTGCACGACGTGGACCGGCTGAGCGCGTTTTTCGACATCATTCATCAAGATCCGGTGCTCTCGCAGGTAAAACTGATCGCGGAACCCTGGGACTTAGGAGAAGGCGGCTATCAGGTAGGCAACTTTCCGGCTGGCTGGGCTGAGTGGAACGGCAGGTATCGCGATACGATCCGGCGCTATTGGAAGGGCGACGGCGGCCAAGTGGCGGAGCTGGCCTATCGGCTATCAGGGAGCAGCGATCTCTATGAAGGCGGCGGTCGGCGGCCCCATGCGAGCATCAATTTCGTGACGGCGCACGACGGATTCAGCTTGCACGATCTCGTCTCCTACAACCACAAGCACAATGAAGCCAACGGAGAAGACAACCACGACGGCACCGACGACAATCTCAGTTGGAACTGCGGCGCGGAGGGACCCACGACGAAACCGTCAATCGTCGCACTTCGGGAACGTCAAAAACGCAACATGCTGGCCACGCTGCTCTTGTCCCAGGGTGTTCCCATGCTCTGCGGCGGCGACGAAATGGGGCGGTCGCAGCGTGGCAATAACAACGCCTACTGCCAGGACAACGAAATCAGTTGGATGGACTGGAACTTGAGCAAGACGCAACAGGCGCTCCTGACCTTCACCAAGGCCCTCATCGCGCTGCGGCAGAGACATCCGGTGTTCCGGCGCCGCCGGTTCTTTCAAGGCCGCCGCATTCGTGGGGCCGAAGTCAAGGATCTCTACTGGCTCCGCCCGGACGGCAAAGAGATGACCGATGAGGACTGGGCCTTAGGCTATGCCCGCTGCCTGGGCGTCCGGCTGGCCGGCGATGCGATGGAGGAGAAAGACCCAAAGGGAAGACCGCTCGTGGATGACACCTTCCTCATGCTGATCAACGCCCACCACGAGCCCAGGCCGTTCACGCTACCGGCGCACAAGCCCGGCGTGCGGTGGCAACCGGTGTTCGACACCGCACTCTATGACAGGAATGGAAAGCCGGTCACGCTCTTGAGAGGAGGCGAGCAGTACGATCTCGAAGCCCGCTCGCTCGCCCTGCTCCGATTGCGACCCAAGCAGCCTCCCAACTCATAACCCCATCGTCTTTTCTTCCACTCCCCGCGCAACACCGGCTGCAGCGAGACGGAGAAGCCGCAATTCTGCAGCACCGTCCGAATGGCTTGCGTCAGTTGGCCGTCGCCGAGTTCCTGGCTGCAGGCATCCACGCATCTACCGCCGATCAGCGCCTCTGGCGTCAGTAAAATGATGCTGACAAACCCGGTCACAGAGTGAACGACAATCGTGGCGCCGGTGCACACGAGTACCTTGTCCCGTTTTTCATGGCGATTGTGCGCTTGGCGCAGCAGGCGCTGATTGCCCGTGGAAAAGAGGCATCGACTTCTGCACCGACTGATACACGCCCCAGCCCAGCGGCACGGCGATCAACATCCAGGCGATGGCG